>JAHWIL010000099.1 GCA_019322545.1 Candidatus Woesearchaeota archaeon | reverse complement strand
TGAAATAAATGGCAAAACTACCAAAATCTGTAAAGGCTTGCAACCAAGAAATCAGCAGATACAAGAAAAAGATTACCATGATGGAAAAAAGGAAAGTAATGCTGAAAAAGCCAAAAAAGAAAAAAGCAACACGAAGGAAGAAGCGAAGATAAATTTTCTTTTTTTTATTTTTTTTTATTTTTAATTCTTATTACTATTAAGTGGTTATAATAGAAAGGTTTATAAATAGCAAAAGGTAAACCATATTATGAAAATTTTAGCGTCTGGAGACCTTCATGGAGATACAAAGCTGGCTGAAGAGCTTGCTGAAAGAGCTGAAAAGGAAAAAGTAGACTTAGTTGTATTATGCGGTGATTTAACTATGGCAGAGATGAGCACAGATAATCTGATTGGTCCTTTTAAGAAAAGAAACCAGAAAGTGCTGTTGATTCCAGGCAATCATGAAACAATTGCAACTGCTGATTTTCTTGCACAGCTTTATGGCGCAACTAATTTGCATGGCTATTCTGTAAAATCTGGCGATGTTGGCTTGTTTGGATGCGGAGGAGCTAATATTGGATTGTTTCAGCTTGGCGAGAAAGAGATTTTTGATTTGCTTAAGAAAGGCCATGATTATGTCAAAGACATGAAGAAAAAAATAATGGTTACTCATGTGCATCCAAAAGGAGGATTAATGGAGAAGTTTACTGATATTTTCCCTGGTTCAGAAGGCATAAAAAAAGCAATCAATGAGTTTAAGCCGGATATTCTATTATGCTCCCATGTTCATGAAGCAGAAGGAATAGAAGAAAAAATAGGAAACACAACTGTTATTAATGTAGGGAAAAAAGGAAAAATCATTAACCTTTAACAACAACCAGGGGCTTTACTTTTACTACTTTTCTTGCAATATGAGCATCATGCATTACATTGACAACTTCTGTCACTTCTTTGTATGCGCCAGGAGCTTCTTCTGCAATCCCTGCAAAAGAATGTCCTTTTATTATGATTCCCTTGTCTCTGAGGTCTTTGAGAACATCTGTTCCGCGCCATTTTCTTTTTGCCTCATTTCTTGACATTATTCTTCCTGCTCCGTGGCATGCAGAGCCGAATGTTTTCTGCATTCCTTTTTCTGTTCCATGAAGAATATAAGAATGAGTTCCCATTGTTCCGCCTATGATAACCGGCTGTCCTGTTTCCTGGTAAGCTTCAGGAATTTCTTTTTTCCCGGGGCCAAATGCTCTTGTTGCGCCTTTCCTGTGAATTATCAGCTGCATCCCGTCATGCTCTTCAAGCTTGCAAGTATTGTGGGCAACTTCATACAGAGTTGTGATATCTTTGTGGGGAGTTCCAAGCGCTTTTTCAAAAGCAGTTCTTGTCAAATGAGCAAGAGCTTGCCTGTTTGCAAAGGCGCAGTTGATTCCTGCATTAACAGCAGAAAAATATTTCTGCCCTTCCTGAGATTTGAATGGGGCGCATACAAGCTCTTTTTCACGTATTGGAATCTTGTATTTTCTTGAGGCAGCTGCAAGTTCTTTCAGATAATCTGTTCCAATCTGGTGTCCAAGAGCTCTTGAACCGCAGTGGATTGAAATAATCACCTGGTCTTTTTGAAGATTATATGCTTTTGCTGCTTTTTCATCATGTATCTCATCAACATACTGAACTTCAAGATAATGATTTCCTGAGCCAAGTGTCCCAATCTGCTTAAATTGCCTCTTTTTTGCCAAATCACTTACATTGTTTGGATTTGCCCCGTCAATTCTTCCGTTTTCTTCAATAAATTTCAAATCTTCTTTTGTCCCGTATTTTCTTTCAACACAGAACTCTGCCCCTTTTACAAGAACATCATTTATTTCATCAAAATTAAGCTTGATATCTCCTTTTGAACCAAGCCCTGCAGGTATAATCTGGTATAATGTTTCTGCAAGTTTTTCCTGATTTTGCAGGATATCTTGTTTTGTTAGGTTTGTTCTCAGGCAGCGGACACCGCAGTTGATATCAAATCCAACACCTGCAACAGAGATTACGCCTTTTTCTGTGTCAAATGCTCCGACACCTCCGATTGCAAAGCCATAGCCAGGATGGACATCAGGCATTGCAAGTGATGCTTTCTGTATTCCAGGAAGGCATGCAACATTATAAACTTGTTTTAATGCATTCCATTGCTTTCCCAGATTTACATCTTCTATAAGGTGGCTGATTATTTGCTTATCGCCATAGATTCTTCCAGGAACATTCATCTCACCCTGCTTGGGAATCTCCCAAAGATTTTTTTCAATTTCCTTTAAATCAATAAGATTCGGCTCTATTTTAATCACCTATACATCTATTATACATTGCGCAAAAAAATTATTATCTTTTTTTCCTGTTCTCAGCATTGAATATGTTGCTCCCTTTACTTCTGTTTTTATATGATGTTTCTCCTTGTCAAGTTTTTCTCCAAATGCATCTGCTTTTAATTTCATGTTTTTCATTGTTTTGATTTTGAATTCTGAAAAAACCATGTCATTTAAGTCTGCTTCTGCAAGAAGCTTGTTAAGCCACTCTACGAAAAGCTCGTCTTCATTTTCTGCAGAACATTCAATATGAATTTTTTCCCTTGGTTCAACTTCAGATATGTCAACCTCAGTATTGAACATAGCTTTTGCTGCTTCTTCAAATGCTTTTTCCAGAGTAGGGCCTGTGCCTATGATTCCGACATCTGCCTCATGCTCAAAATATTGATAGGTCATTAGTACTCCATCAGCCGGGGTATCTCTTCTTCTTTTTCAGTCTGTTTCTCAGGTTCAATTATTGGTTTGTCAGCACCGAATATGTTTGCAAATGCATTTCCTGATTCTGCTTCCGGCTTAATTGAAGGAGAATCGTTTTCAAAGATATTTGTTGAATGTGTTTTTCCCTGAACAAGCACAGAAAGCAGATGAATTGCCTTTTTTATCTCTTCTGGAGAATCTTTTTTTGTATCTATTGTGATTTGCATAATAAACACCTTTTTTGAATGATATGCTACCTCTCTATAAAAATATTGCTATGGGGCTGCCCAGACTTTCAATCTGCAGGATTGAACCCTGCAGTTTTTGAACTGGGGTCACAAGGCCCCGAACCTTGGAGGATACCAAGCTACCCTACAGCCCCTTAGTTGAATATTCTTTGATAATTCATAAATACAGAATTTGCAGTTTCCTGCTGAGTTAATTTTTTTATTTCTGCAATTTTTTTAATTGTTTCAATGACAAAAGCAGGCTCGTTTCTCTGGCCAGGATAAGGGCTCAGATATGGGCAGTCTGTTTCTGTCAAAAGCTGGCTGATGTTTACAATTTCTGCCATAATCTGAAACTGTTGGAGTCTTGTGATTATCGGAGGAATTGAGAAGTTCCAGCCGTTGTCTGCTGCTTTTTTTACAAGGTGTTTTCTTCCGCAGAAGCAGTGAAGGATTATATTTTTTATTTTTGATGATTCAAGCATATCAATTATATCAAACTCTGCTTTTCTGGAATGAACTATAATTGGTTTTTTTATTTTTTCAACTGTGTCAATCACTTTCTGGAATATTTTTTTCTGCTCTTTTTCATTTCCTTTTCCAAATTTATAATCAAGACCAACCTCACCAACTGCAACGCATTTATCCTTGTTCTTTTTTATGTATTCAAGCTCTTTGTCAGCATTTGTTGGTTTTATGTCTCTTGCAAATCCAGGCGCTTCTCCTGATTTAATCTCTTTTGCAAGTGCATCTATTGGATAAAGACCAAAAGAAGGATGGACAATGTCATATTTTCCTGCAATCTCAAGAATCAGGCGGTTTGTTGCAGAATTAACTCCTGATGTAATTATGTGCTTTACTCCTGCTTTTTTTGCTCTTTCTATGACTTTATCCAAGTCTGGCTTGAATCTATCATGGTCAAGATGCGCGTGGATATCAACTAATAACATACTTATAAGAATTTAGTTTTTGTTTATAAACCTATTTGTCAAAATATAAGCAGTGTCAAAGCAGAGTATTGCAAGCCACAGCATCCACTGTCCTGTTATTGCCGAGGTTATGAATGCAGATATTTCAACAATGGGTCTGAACAAAAAGAATTTTCTCAGAAAGTTTATCTTTATCTTGTTTTGGTCTGCCAAATCACTCATCCATTCATCAAGTATTGCAGCCAATACAAAAACAGCAAGAAGAAAATTTATCCTGAAATCCCATAAAAACAAGAGAACAAGAAACATTACAATCGCAGCAAGGTAATGCCCTGATGCATCTCTTTTCCTTATAACTCCAAGACCTGCTCCAATAACAACGCCAAGCCAAAGCGGCGCAACAACAGGGGACATTATAATAACATAAGCAATCAGTATCCCATACACCGCACCAAAAAGATAATTATCAAATCTGAATAATTTTAAGCCGTCATCTTCTATTAAATCAGTTAATTTTATTACAAAACCTGTCAGCAATGCAATTCCGAGTATAATAAAATCAATCATGTTCAAGTAATGCAACTGCAAGCAAAGGGAATATGATAGTTGCGTCTCCTTCAATGCATGCAAATGATGCCTGCTCCTTTACTTTGCTCCATGAAACAGCTTCATTTGTTCTTGCGC
>JAHWIL010000098.1 GCA_019322545.1 Candidatus Woesearchaeota archaeon | reverse complement strand
GTCAAGAGCAGAAGGAAGAAAACAGCACATTGAGATATTCCATTTTGGAAAATATGGGGGGCTTGCAAGAAGTATGCAAAGAGGAGATATTGTTATTCCAACTGGCTCATTTTGTGAAAAAGATTATGACCAATATGTTTATGAAATGGATTTCAAAAATATGTTTGCAGCCCACAACTCCTCAAAAGCAGAATTAAGCATGCTTGCAGGCAAAATCCATACAGATTTATATACAGGTCCAACACTTCATTCCTCAAGCGTTGTTCTGCAGGAAAAACCAGTGCTCCAGCAGTTCAAGGATGTAGGAGCTGTCTGCATAGATATGGAATCTGATTTTATTGCAAGGGCAGTAGAAACAGCAAACTGCAAATATGCAACAGAAGAAAGCAGGGGCGTAGAGGCAAAGTACTGGCTTATTGGCTATATCTCAGACATGCCTCTGCAGGGAGATACTCTTGCAGAGCCGTTTGATGGCAAAGAACCGCAGAAATTTGTTGTAAATGCAATAAAAGAAATAATTCTATAATTTTTGTTTTCAGGCATAAAATAACTGAAATATTTATGTTTTAGAGGGAAAAATAACCGAAACATTTATATAGTAGATAGTGTATACTATACAATAAGGGAAGAAAAGTTAACCCTCTCAGGGAAAACATCTTCCCTTATTTTTGACCATAGAAAGTGTATAAAATACACTTATAATGGAGGCGAAAAAAAATGTCAAAACAAACACTGGATGAAAAGGTCCTTAAGATGGACTCAAGAATTAAAGAAGGTTATTATTCAGATGTATATTTTAACCGAACAAAGGAAATCCTTGAAGCAGAAGGCAAAAGACCAGTATTAAGAATGCAGGTTTTCCAGAGAAATGATGACACCTGCTTATGTGGTATAGAAGAAGCTGTCCAGATTCTAAAACAATCATTAGGTGAAGATTATAAAAAACTAAAAGTAAAGGCACTGCATGACGGAGATATTGTAAATGCATGGGAAACAGTAATGACTATTGAAGGGGATTATTCCTTGTTCGCACATCTTGAAACAGTCTATCTCGGAGCTTTGGCAAGAGGAACAAAAGTCGCAACAAATGTCTATAGAAGTGTCAAGGCAGCAAACGGCAAGCCGGTTTTGTTCTTTCCAGCAAGATTTGACAGCCATCTGATACAGGCAAAAGACGGCTATTCATATAAAATAGGAAGAGAAGCTGCTGGAAGAGAAAATGGTGGTGTCTCAACAGATGCGCAGGGAGAATGGTGGGGAAGCAAAGGAATGGGAACAATTCCTCATGCATTGATTGCAGCATATAATGGACAGACTTATGAGGCAGCACTTGCATTTGCAAAGAACATTGACCCTGATGTAAAACGTGTTGTTCTTGTTGATTATGACAATGACTGTGTTGGAACAACCCTGAAAACAGCTGAGGCAATGCTTTTGTGGTACAAGCAAACAAAAGGAGATGAAAGATTCAAGTTATATGGAGTAAGACTGGATACTTCTGGAAACATGGTTGATAAATCTGTAAGAGAGCAGATGGACAATCATGAATATATCGGCAATTTCAAGCCAACAGGAGTTAATCCCCAGCTTGTTATGAATGTCTATAATGCATTGCAGGAAAAGGCACAATCATACCCAGAAGACAGCATTGAAAGAAAATTCTATCAGGATATTGGAATTGTAGTCAGCGGCGGATTCAATCCAGAAAGAATCAAGCAGTTTGAAGACATAAACCTGCCTGTTTCAGCATACGGAGTCGGCTCTTCTTTGCTAAAAGGAAACTTTGACTTCACAGCAGACATTGTAAGCAGATATGTTCCTGCAACAGCAATCAAAGAAGAACATTGGATTCACAATGCAAAGAAAGGAAGAAAATACAATGAAAATTCAAGACTGGAGGAGGTGCTCTAAAATGAAAAAAATATTCTGGAATGTAGATACTCAATATGATTTTATGAGAAATGATGAAAGCTTTGAAGGGGCTTTGCCAATTGAAAATGCAAGAGAAATAGAAAATAATCTTGAGAGACTGACTAAATTTGCAGAAGAAAAAAAGATTAAAACCATAAACACAGGAGACTGGCATACGCCGGATTCAGAAGAAATATCTGATAAACCAGATTACATAACAAAATTTCCCCCTCATTGTTTGATAGAGACAAAAGGAGCTGAATATGTGCCTGCAACAAATCCCAAAAATCCATATGCAATTGACTGGAGAGATGAAACATTTGATGCAGACAAAGTAAAAACACAGCAAAACATAATCCTCTACAAGGACGCATTTAATATTTTTGAAGGCTCACCTCATGCAGATAATGTTTTAGAGATTG
>JAHWIL010000097.1 GCA_019322545.1 Candidatus Woesearchaeota archaeon | reverse complement strand
TCTGAAATAATTGATGAAGACGGTTATTTATGGGCAAGAGCCTGTGCAACAGACTGGCGCCATAATAAAGACGCAGCTTCATGGGTGTTGACTGATTATATTGAACTCATTGTTCATGATTTTGCATCTGCCTGCAATGAAAGAGGAGGAGACTGGCATCCTTTTGCTCCTGCTGGTGTTACTCCTGATAGAGATTATTGCTGTGGTGATAATGCAGAGGATTCTGGAGTTATAATAGGTGATTTTCTATGTTATTATGATGACTATAAGGATTTATGGGAATGGAGAAATGCAGGAACTTATGAATTTGAGATTTATACAATCAATGGAATTGATTATGCTTCAAATTCAAAAGAATGGTTCAGGTGCGGTATTGATGTGAATGAGGGAGAGGTAAGGGAAAGTTCTATTCAGGACCCAAATCCTGCTCTGAAATTTTTATGTTACAAAGAAAGAGATGATTCTTATTTTGCTGAATGCTGTATAGAAGGAGGAGGAGAAAACGCTCTTGAGATTACCTGTTCTAATGATAAAGATTATCCTGAAAAGGTAAGGTATATTGGAGAGCCAACTGTCCTGCTTGGAAGAGAGCAAACTCTAAACTTTGAATACTCTGCTTCAGATACAGGATATAAATCTATTCCAGTTAATCCAGCTGTCTGGCATGGATATGATAATCTTGAGTTTTTTTTCAGATTAGACAATGCAAAAGATTATGAAGTTATACTTTTAGAAGGGCCTGAGGAATTTACATTTTCTCTTGAAGATTATGAAATTAGATTAAGACAGCCTCTAACTGCTGTAAGTTCATACGGAGAATGGATGCATGCAGTTATTCCTGTAACAGAGATGGCAAGCTACAAGACAGCGAATATTTCACAGATTGTATTTTATACAAACATAACAAAGTTTGAATTTGGCGAAAAATCAAAAATCAACGTTGAAAGAATTTTTTTAAGCAATGAAGATACACAATACTGCACTGATAGCTACACAACTTCATGGACAAATGATTTAGATGAGAAGTATGTGCCAGAGCCACAAAGCCACGAAGCATGTGAATCTTTTAGAGCATATAAGTGGACCGGGAATAAGTGCTGCGGGGATGATTATTTTACTGATGATGACTTTTACAAAGATGATATTGCAGGATGCTGGCATGGCAGTGTTGTTGTAAATAACAGCATAACCTCTGACAGAGATGTTTTGTTTTATAATGGAGATTTTTATGGATGCAATTCAGAGTTTTCCAGCCTGATTGATTATGATGCAGACGCATGCGAGGCATATGGAGATTATTTTTGTGATGCAGATGGATGGAGCGATGAGGATTCTGGAAATGTTCCGTCTTCTCTAAGAGGAATAGTAAGCTCTGTTCCAGAAGATATTCCTGCTACACAACCAACAAGCTGCTGTTCTGAAACTACTTGCTGGAACGGAACTGAATGTATTGGCGGATTTTACAACTTAAGTGGAAATATATATGGCTGCATTTCTGGTGAATGGAAACCAGCTGAACTGAAGTGGGACTGGGATAACAAAGAATATGATTTTTGCCCTGTTGAACAATGCCTCTACACTACAAACGGAGAATCTATCTGCATTAATGATGCAGATTATATTCAGGACCATTACTGCAATAACGGAGACTGGACAACAAGAACAAGAATGATTGCACTTGCTTTGCTTGATGTTGAAGCAATCTCAACAGATTTTACATTATACTGCGACCATTATACAAAAGCACTTGCTGATTATGATATTCCTTCAGTTGAGAAATACCTTAAAGGAGATGAGACCAGAGGATATGCAGATAAAAGCTGTTTTGCTGACAAGGATGCTGACTGCGTAAATAATTTCTGTGTTCTGAAATACACAGATGCAGGAGGACCTAAAACTGCTTTTGGAGTTTCATTAAACAAGGAGATTGATGATGCAGATTATTCTTTTTTAGATGCAATTGGAAAAGAAAGAGACTACTGCGATGATTTAAGCGGAACTGGCCCTTATTTCAGATGCAATGCAAAAGATGTCTGGTATAATACAGATTCAAACATGATTATCTATGCAAAAGAAAAAATTGAGATTTCAGGACAGCAGACTGTTTTTGGGCAGATTTCAGAGTTTTTTACAAATATATTTAAGATTATTGTCGGCTGGGTTCCAACTGTTCCTGCTGGCAGTGCAGTTGATTTGTCTTTGATTGAAAATGTCATTGACTACAATACTTTGTATCTACAAAAGCAAGGAGGCAGGGAAGTTACTGCATTAATGGAAGATACTGCAGATGGAGTTCTTATCACTGTTGTTTATGATAATTTTGATTCTCCTGTTTGCGATGCAGTTGAAAGATTAGCAAGGCATGAGCCATACCAGCAAACAGAATGCAATCTGACAGATGAGGGATATATTATTTACAGCAATGCTCCTGAAATCTGGCAGGAACTTACTTCTAAAATAAGGATAGAATAATTAACAGAAACTTTTTAAATATAAACCCTATCTCGGCTAATTACATATTCATTTATTCATCAATAAAATACACCACCAGAACAAAAAAAGCCACAAGCCTTTAGAAACAACATCCGGTTATCTAAAACGAAACCAGAGCCAATTGTTTTTTTTGGACAGGATACTTAAAGAATTTTTCAGAAACAGCTTTAAAGCTAAAATAGGTTTTCCTGAAAGATTTTAATCCAAGTGGCAGGAAAAACCTTAGAATGGGTTTTTTCAGAAATACAGGGAAATTTTATTAGAAAGACTTCTCACTTTTTTTGGAACAAAGAAAATGAAAGGAGAGCTTATTGGTGAATTAGGACCAGGGTTAGGTTTCTTTTGATTGGTTTCTGAAGACAGGAAAGGAGAGAAAGATGGGTTTTAAGTCTGGTATTTGGTCAAAGATTCTTTTTGCAGTAATGATTGTAGCAGTCATGGGGCTTGTTGGATGCAAGACAAAGAAAAGCAGTTCAGATAAGGTGCCTCCTATTCCTACCAATGATTCTCCAAGCGTGGTAATCCAGAGCGGCCCCATAGGCGCAACCACAGACAACACACCTACATTTACTTATCTGGGAAGCGACCCTGACGGAACAATAGCCGGCTACTGGGTGGGTATTGACGACGACCCTCCTACCACCTGGGTTACTACAACAGAATGGACTTCTCCAGTCCTCACTGACGGCCCGCATACATTCTTTGTGCAGGCTGAGGACAATGAGGGGGCAAAGTCTAATACTGCATCAAGAAGCTTTACAATTAATCAGGATTGGATTCCAACAAGCACATCGCCACTTTCAGGAAGAGCTGAACACACAGCTGTCTGGACAGGAACAGAGATGTTTGTCTGGGGCGGGTGCAACAGCACATCCTATTTTGATGATGGAGCAAAATACGACCCATCAACAGATACCTGGACAACCATGTTTATTTCACCTCTTTTTTCAAGAGCAGGGGCTGCAGCAGTCTGGACAGGAACAGAGATGATTGTCTGGGGCGGATGTGATAACTCCTCTTTTTTCAGTGATGGAGCAAAATACGACCCATCAACAGATACCTGGACAATGCTGAGCGCTTCTCCTCTTTCAGCAAGAGGATACCATACAGCTGTCTGGACAGGAACAGAGATGATTGTCTGGGGCGGGCAGGCTGG
>JAHWIL010000096.1 GCA_019322545.1 Candidatus Woesearchaeota archaeon | reverse complement strand
TTTATTGACAAGATACAAAGAAAGGAGCTAAGACAAATTGATGTAAGTGTCATTTGCTATAATTCTCTGGGAATAAATCTTCTTTTTCCCCTATTAGGCAAACTTGAATATTATGTTGAAGTTAGAGCAGACAAAACAAACCTGAAACTAAACAGATATAAAGAAAGAGGAGCTAACTTAGTTAATTCATTTGAATCTGGCAGGAGATTGGACAGTGAAAAACTGGCTTTTGAAGAGGCAGTAAGGATAGCAGAAAAACTACAAAAACAGAATCTGGGCATAATCACGATAAACAGGTATCCTGTTGAAGGAATAAAGAAAATGATTAAATGGCATAATTCTCCACAGTATGAATCTGATGAATCACAATAATTTCAAATGCTTTTTTCTTCGCTCAGTTTAGTATGTTCTGAACTACTACATTTATCAGAAACCTTTATAAATAATTCCCCACTTTTTAACTAAATTAGCCCGAGTCTATCGGCGATTAAGGGCTGTATGGATTATTCTTACAGCTTGTTTGGGGTAAAAACCATGACAGAAGAAAAAGAATTCAGGCATATTGTTCGTATTGCAAATACAGATATTGACGGAAAGAAAGGCATAGCTGTCGGCATGAGAAAGATAAAAGGAATCGGCTTTCAGTTTGCAAATATGGTCTGCTCTCTTGCAAAGGTAAGCAAAAGAAAAAGAATAGGAGATATTTCTGACGGAGAGATACAGCGGATTGAGGCTGTTATTAAAGACCCTGCAAAACACGGAGCTCCTTCATGGATGATGAACAGAAGAAGGGATTATGAGAGCAATGAAGACAAGCACTTGATTCTAGCAGACTTGAAATTTACGCAGGATAATGATATTAAGATGATGAGGAAAATCAAGGCATACAAAGGAGTAAGGCATTCCCTTGGATTGACTGTAAGAGGTCAGAGGACAAAAGGGCACTTTAGAAAGAACATTGGAAAAGTTCTGGGTGTAAAGAAAAAGAAAGGAAAGGCAGGTAGAGTATAATGGGAGACCCAAAAAGACAAAGGAAAAAGTATTCAAAACCAAGCCATCCATGGCTGGCAAGCAGGATTGAAGAAGAAAAAGCCATAACTAAAGAATATGGATTGAAAAATAAAAAAGAAATCTGGAGAGCTGAATCACTTGTTAGAAATTTTACAAGACAGGCAAAGCGGCTTATTGTGGAAAAAACAGAGCAGGCAAGAAAAGAAGAGGCGCAGCTGCTTGACAGATTAAAGCGCATGGGTCTTGAAATGAAGCATCTTGAGGATGTTCTTGGAATTTCAGTAAAGGATATTTTAGAGAAGCGGCTTCAGACAGTTGTAATAAGAAAAGGGCTTGCAAGAACTACAAGCCAGGCAAGGCAGTTTATTACACACGGACATATCACTGTGGGAAACAAAAAATTGACAATTCCCAGTTTTCTTGTTCCAAAAAACATGGAACCAAGTATAGGCTTTGCTGTTAATTCATCTTTATTTAAAGAAGAGCATCCTGAACGAATAAAAAAGGAAATAGCTCCTGAAAAAAAGAAAAAAGCTGAGAAACCGGAAGAGAAAAAGAAAACTGAGGAAAAGCCAAAGAAAAAGGCAGGAAAGAAAAATGAGACACACGGGAAGAAGACCAAGACATAGCAATGAAAATGTAAGATGGGGAATTGCAAATATTTTTTCCAGTTACAACAATACAATTATTCATATTACAGACATAACTGGCACAGAAACAATTGTGCTTACATCAGGCGGACAGGTTGTAAAATCTGACAGGATGGAAAGTTCGCCAACTGCAGCAATGATGGCTGCAAAAAAAGCAGCAGAAACTGCAATTGAAAAAGGAATAAACGGAATAAATGTAAAAATAAAAGCGCCTGGCGGGCATAATGGGCCTATGAATCCGGGGCCTGGAGCACAGGCTGCTATTCGCGCACTTTCAAGAATGGGGTTGAGAATCGGAACAATAGAAGATGTAACCCCTATTCCGCACGGAGGGTGCAGGAAAAAAGGCGGAAGGCGCGGCAGGAGGGTATAAAAATGGAGGTAAAACTTCTTGAAAAATCAAAAGACGGGATGAATTTATCTTTTTTACTGAAAGGCACAAATGCTTATTTTGCAAAT
>JAHWIL010000095.1 GCA_019322545.1 Candidatus Woesearchaeota archaeon | reverse complement strand
AGCATGGAGTGAATGTCGGATTATTTGCATTCACGCCTGTAAAAGGCACAAGAATGGAAAATAATTCTGCTCCTGATGTAAGATATTACAGGAAAATACAGGCAGAACATTTTAAAATAAAGAACAAAACAGATAATATAAATCCAGAAGCTTTTAAAACATCAGGCTGTAATGGATGCAACAGGCCTTATTATAATGAAAGGCCTGGCGGAATAATTTATAATTATCCAGAAAATTTAACAGAAGAGGAATACAGAAAATGCTTAGAACAGCTGAATTAAGAAAAAAACCAACAAGGCAGTTTATGGGAAACTTTGTGATTGAAAGGCATCCATTGAAAGAAGTGCTGCTTCTTGCTGTTAATGAGCTAAAGCCGGAAAATAATGTCTGGTCTTCTAACTGCTATCTCCTTAATTCAGGAGATTATGCTGTTGTAATAGACCCGGGGCTTACAGCACTTGATAAAATAGATGAGCTGTTGAATGCTCTGGAGATTAAAAAAACAGATGTTCTGCTTACACACGGCCATTTTGACCATACATATGCAGCTGCAAGGATATTAAGGCATGGAAACATATACATTCATAAGATGGATATCGGATATATATCTGGGCTTTCTATACTGCCTTCAGAAAATGAACAAATAGCACACAGGATTGCAGTTGTGGATTTCCCTCCCAGATTAAAATATGATTTTACAAGCAATCCTGAAGATTTAAGGATATTCAACTCCAAAACAAGATTTCTTCATGAATCAGAGAGTATGCTTGAATTGCCGATTCCTGTTAAATATGTAAATGATGCAGGCCATACAATAGGGCATACAATCTACAGGTTCAATGAAATCCTATTTGTAGGAGATGCAGTTTCCTATCAGGCAAATAAATGCAGGTGGGCAATTGATTTTATGTTTGGCAAGGGCGAAGGAAGATATGCGAGAGATAAGAGGGAAATCAAAAATGACTGTATGAAATCCCTGGAGCACCTTATTGCTAAAGAAAACGGCATTAAATATATTGCACCAGGACATACAGAACCAGACCAAAGCAAACTGATACCTATGGAAGAATTCAGGCAAATCGTAAAAGGAGTGGTATGATGATATCAAAAACAATCTATAAAGCACCAGGCGGAAAGATGATTAGGATTTCAGTAGACCATGCAGACAGAAAAATACAAAACATAGAGTTAACAGGAGATTTTTTTCTTTATCCAGAAGAATCAATTAACAAGATTGAAGCAGGATTAAAGGATGTGGACATAGAAGAAAAAAAGATTGTTGAAAAATTAAAAAGCATAATCAAAAAAAATAAGATAACATTCATAGGAATAAATGAGTATTCATTAACAAGGGCAATACTAATTGCATGCGGAGTGGGAATATGAAACTGAGAGTAATTGATTCAAAATATAATAATGCGTATCTGAATATGGGCATAAATGAAGCCCTGATGAAAAGATGCGCGCAGGGAATTATTCCTCCAACACTTCTGCTCTTTGGATGGAAGCCTCCGGCAATATCCATCGGCTATTTTCAAAGCCTGAAACAAGAGGTTGATTTAGACAAATGCAGGGAGCTCGGAGTTGATTATGTAAGAAGAATCACAGGAGGAGGAGCAGTCTTCCATGATACAGAACTTACCTATTCTATTGTAATTCCTGAAAAAGATTGTCCAGAAGACATACTAGAAAGCTACGGGTTAATCTGCAATGCAGTAATAAAAGGATTAAAGCATCTGGGAATAAATGCAGAATATGCTCCAATAAATGATATCATCTGCAATGGCAAAAAAATATCCGGCAATGCGCAGACAAGAAGAAATGGCGTTGTTCTTCAGCACGGAACAATATTGCTTGATGTTGATGTTGACAAAATGTTCTCGCTTCTGAAAGTTCCAAATGAAAAGATAAAAGACAAGTTAATTGCAAATGTTAAAGAACGCGTATCTGGAATAAATAAAACCTATGAAGAAACAGCTGCAGCAATTAAAAAAGGTTTTCAGGAGCAGTTTAATGCAGAGCTTGTTGAAGACAGTCTTGCACAGGAAGAGATTAACCTGGGAAAACAAATAGCACAGGAAAAATACTCTACAGATAACTGGAACCACATGCGCTGATTACTTCTTTTTTCCAATAAGCCACCAAATTAATCCAGCAAGGATTAATATTATTCCGATTACCCAAAGAATACTTAACAGAGCCCAGACAAGTATTGCAAATATTCCAAGGACAATCATGTTCAGTCCATCATGCTTCAGGATTCTCATGAAAGCTATTATTTTATTGAATTATATAAATCTTTTTATAGAAATAATCTATCTTCAATTACTATGGACCCAAACAAAGCTCATTATGTTGTTGTAACCGGGATTGTTGTAAAAGACGGCAAATTCCTGATTGCAAAGAGAGCTCCTCATGAAAAGGCATTTCCAAATAAATGGACAGTTCCCGGAGGAAAGGTTGAGGTTCATGATTACAAATCAAGACCAAAAGACACTGATTCCCATTGGTACAATGTTCTTGAAAAGGTTTTAAGGCGGGAAGTTCTTGAAGAAACCGGTCTGAAGATAAAAAATATAAAATATCTTACTTCTCTTGTCTTTGAACGGCCTGACAATATTCCTGTTGTTGTTATCAGCCTATATGCAGACCATGCAGAAGGTGATGTGAAGCTCAGCCCTGACCTGACAGAGCACAGGTGGATTACTCTTGAAGAAGCAAAGGAATATGACTTCATCTCAGGAATCTACGAGGAGATTGTAATGCTTGACAAAGTCATGAAAGGCGAATATGAAGGGGAATGGGATAAGAGTTTGTTGCAGTAATAAATGTTGATATGTATGTCAGAACAATATATTAATTTCGGCGGGGAAACAGTTGAACAGCATGAAGTAGTCAAATATTATTTTAAAAATGCAACTGTGGAGATACATGGCATTGATGCAGCAGACTGCCGTGAAGCTCTTGAACACAGAATTAAAGACCCTCATGAATTAAACCATGATGTCTTTATGTACACTCCAAAACTAGCAGGACAATCTAATAAACAAAAGGTTCTTTGATTCTCAGAAAACTTTTTATACCATCCTAATTTCTAAACATTGGTGGTTATGAAACTTGTTATAATTGGATTGGGAACATCTGGATTTGCAGCAATGCTTGCTGTGAAAAAAACAAATCCTTCTATTGAAATCACTGTTATTGACCCAAAAGAATTTGATTTACTGCATGTCTGCGGAATTCCATACGGAATCGGAGGAGAGCTTGAACTT
>JAHWIL010000094.1 GCA_019322545.1 Candidatus Woesearchaeota archaeon | reverse complement strand
TTGCCCGAGATTTTGCCCGAGATTTTGCCCGAGATTTTGCCAGAGATTTTCCTCGAGATTTTGCCAGAGATTTTGCCAGAGATTTTGCCCGAGATTTTGCCCGAGATTTTGCCAGAGATTTTGCCCGAGATTTTGCCCGAGATTTTGCCCTAGTATATTTAAAACAAAATTAAAAATAACAGGACAATCACAATACCATATATATAAAGGCGGTTGTAAATTCAAAAAATTCTTATATATATAATTGACATCTTCACGATTTTGTTCTCTTCTTATTGGCTTTGTCGATAAACCTATCTTTAAACATTTATCTCTAAATTCAAACATTTTTTCTTCTTGCTCTTGGCTTAATTTATCAATCATTAATCCATCACTCTCCTTACTTCATCAGCAAAATGGTCTTTTTCTCTCACTCTTTTAACTTCCCAAATAGAAGGCTCAAGAGTAATATTGGCATGTTCTTCATGCTCAATTTCAACAGGATTTATATTTTTTACATATAAATTACCAGCTCTCTCATAAATTTCTATCTCCTGTTTAATAACATGAGCATGCCCAGTTACCTCACCTTCTGCTAATACAAATCCTTTTTTTGACTTTTCTTTTTTGATAGCACCTTCAGGAATACTATCAATTTTAACCAAAATTACATCTCCTTGTTGTAACTTCTTCATTTTTTCCTCCTTTTTTATTAATCTGTCAAAATAAACTCCCGCACTCTTTCTCTATTCTTCTTTCTGCCATCTTTACATAATCTGGATTTATATCAACACCAAGATAATTTCTATTTAACTTTTTTGCTACAAGGCAAGTAGTTCCTGCACCAGAGAACGGATCAAAAACTATTCCTGGCTTAAATCCTGCATTGCAATCGCATTTTTTATAGCCAATATTTCTGGTTTCTGAAATCCATCTCATCCCATCATAATTTCTTTGTCCGCCATCGTCTCTATTTCTGGTTGTTTCTGTTCTGGTTGTTTCTGATATAGGTTCTCTTGCCTTCCCACACTTAACGCAAATCTCCTGCGGGCATCCTGCCTTGATAAATGGCTCTACCAACTTCTCAGGAAACGTGGCAAAATGTGCTTCGAGGAATGGCTGTGTCGGGATAGTGAACAAGTCGCCTGGGTTACGCCCTAAAGGACTGCAAAATCTATCAGGATTGCCATATTCTAATTTAGGAGCAATTGCAGTCATTTTTTCTTTTGTGTAATTACCTGCATATATTCCTTTTGCTCTTTCTATGCTTTTCTCTTGACAGGCAATTCTGACACTATCTAAATCAAACCAATACTTCTTGCTTTTAGTTAGAAAGAATACAGGCTCATATGTTGTCGAAAACCTATCCTTAACAGAAGAAGGCATTGAATTAGGCTTGTGCCAAATACAAGTATTACGAAGAATCCATCCCTGCTTATCTATCATCTTTAATATCAATCGGTAGTTTTGTAACAGCATACATTTCTGTTGAGCTGCTCTGTATTTTGTTCTTTGTTCATTAGATATTGTATTTAAACATTTAATAGAACAAAATTGCCTTGAAACCCCACCTTTAAAATTCTTGCCACAAACTTGGCATATCTTATTTGTCATAGCTTTTTGACTTTCTTGCCTTGAATGTCTATCCCATCCACTTTTTCCTAAATTCCCCATAGGTGTAGTAATATAACAATCCCCATGATTCCACCATAACGTGCCTGTCTTTTTAAGTATCCGTTTTAGTTCTTTTGTTATTGTTAATAACTTATCTAAATATTCTTCCAGAGTCTTTTCCAATCCTATCTGTCCTTCAACTCCATAATCTCGAAGCCCCCAATATGGCGGAGATGTCATGATACAATCTACGTAATTATCAGGCAATTTCTTACAAAACTGCAAAACGTCATCGCAATATATCTTATTCAATTCAATCATTCATATTCCTTATAAGTTATTTAGAAGTTACAGATAAGTGGGGCTTTTCTTGTTATCCCCCTTTTATAATAATAAGTATATAAACAAAGGAGATAATAAGAATAACCTCTATATTTATAGTGCAGTTAAATTCCTGGCAGAGTAATTATAAAAGGGTTGAGAGTTGCCCAAGACTTAGCCCCACTGAAAAGATAAGCAGAGCTCTCACTTTTTTAAGAATAAACTGCTATGATTGGTTTCTTTTTGGTTTAAGGCTGAAGAAACTCTAATGTAACCTTTAGGCATTTCTCCTTATAATTTATTCATTCAACATTCCACTGGTTTTTCGTCATCAACTTCTGATTGATACTATCTTCTTCATTTCCAAAAGGAATTTCTTCCCCATTTTCTTCTTCTGGTTTATCATCATCAACTTCTGATTCGTTAGCAATCAAATCAATCAGGTCAGCATCATTAGGGTCATTAAGTCTGATTTTGCTTATGAATTGGAAAGGTCTGCCATCCTTCATAATAGTTTCATCCCACATAGTTTTTACAAATAAGCCCTCTAACTTTTCAACATTCATAAGTGTATCTGCTGGAAATTTAGTACCAAATAATGAAGATATATACTTTTTATACAAATTAGAATTTTCATTAGTTGAGAGCGTCATCCATCTGCTGTAATGTGGAAATTGATAACCTTGCAATTCAAACTTAAATCTTACTTGGTCAACTTTTTTAGTTTTTAATTCTCCATCCTTGTCTTTAAAGGTCTTGTCAACTCCTAACCTTTCCTGGACATCTGAAATTTGACCTACAATCCACTCATCAATTTTAACAGTTTCATAATCAAAATCACCTTTTCCTGGCTTCGCTAATACTGTCATTTTGCACCTCCTCTTTTTTCAATGATAATTGCAAAGGATAATCCTTTTGCTTTGGTTCTACTCCTGCATATTCATTTAGCCAAATTCCTCTGGCAGTAAGAAATAATTTAAAGTTATCTTCTATCTCTGTGAATTTGTAGCCATCCTTGTTTCTTTTGTATCCAATTTGAAGTATTGCAAGTTTAGGATTTTTTATTACGTTTTCTGTGTTTCTCATTGCTGCATTTATATCACAATGTTTATAAGCACTTAACTGTAGTTTATGCTCTTGCCATATATTTTGCGAAGTTTTAAAATCAATGATATAAATTTTATTATCTATCTTGCAAATATAATCAAGAGTGCCAGCATATTCTATATTTTCATTAAATACAACAAGTTCAGTTGATAAAGTAATAGGTTTATATTTATCATGCCATTTAACAAAACTCATTAAACATTCATATTCTGCAAGTGTTAGTTCCTCATCTTTCTCTGTTGTTGGATTCATATATTTAGTATCCATTTTTATAACAACACCTTTTAATAAATCATTAATAGCATTGTGGACTTTACTTCCTT
>JAHWIL010000093.1 GCA_019322545.1 Candidatus Woesearchaeota archaeon | reverse complement strand
TCAATAATAATCCAAAAGTCACAAGAGTTTCTTTTTACATATTTTAGCCTGCTGAATCTCGGAGCTGTTGTCCATGTTGTAGATTATAACCTTATTAAGAAAGAGGCTACAAAAAATATCAATAAATTTAAATCTGAATTTATGATATATTCTCCTAAGCTTGAATCTTATGCTTTAGCAATTAATGAGATGATAACCCACAAAACACAACTTCTCTCTGTTGATAATATAACTGAAAAAAATTATGAGTTTGATAAAAACCTTCCAGCTTATGCCTCAAGAGATGATCCTGCAGTATGCATATTCACTTCTGGAACAACAGGAGAACCAAAAGGTGTGCTACTATCCCATGAAAATATAATTTTTGGGGGGAGGACTCTTAAGAGTTCACATGGCATTGATGAGAATGACCGGCTTTTGCTTGTAACACCTTTTGCAGGAATAGCGGGACAGATATTTTCAATATTGGCGCCTTTGGTAACAGGAGGAAGCGTGATTCATTATCAAGAGATGTTTACTTCATACAGGGCATTTGAACTAATGTCAAAATACAAAGCAACATGGTTTTACGGCATACCAGCACATTATTCTATAATGATAAACATACCAGCAGATACAGGTGATTTTAATCTGTCAGATATGAAATTCATGAGATCTGGAGCAGCCCCTCTTTCTTTGAGTGTCAAGGAATCTTTTGAAAAAATATATGGCTTTCCTATAATAGAGACAATGGGGCTTACTGAAATGAGCGGCCAGGTTTTTTCAAATCCGATGGATGCCAAATCAAGAAGAAGAATGTCAGTTGGAAAACCAGTGAATGCTGATTTGAAAATAATAGATGAAAACGGCAATGATGCAGGATTTAACAAGACAGGAGATATCCTTGTAAAAGGCCAGGGTCTCATGATGGGGTATCTTGATGATGAGAATGCCACAAAACAAGCTGTAAAAAACGGCTGGCTATATACTGGTGATGTTGGGTATGTTGATAAAGAAGACTTTGTTTACATCAAAGGAAGAAAGAAAGATATTGCAATAATTGGAGGCAAGAATGTTTCCATGAGAGAAATTGAAGAAGCATTGTATTCAAATAAAAAAATAAACGAGGCAATAGCTTTTGGAATTCCTGATGATATCACTGGAGAACAAGTTGTTGCTTTTATAAAATTAAAAAACAATTGTAGTGCAGACGAGAAGGAAATCCTGGATTTTTGCAAGAACAACCTTTCAGATTATAAACGCCCGAAAATTATAAGGTTCTGCGACAGCTTTCCCAAAAGCGGAGGACAGGGAAAAATACTTAAATTTAAAGTAAAAAAAATATTTATTGAGAGAATCAAAAATGGATAAGTATATTGATTTGAAGGAGATTATTTCAGATGCGTTAAATATAAAAAAAGAAGATATATCTCCAGATATAGATAATGATAATATTAGCGAATGGGATTCACTATCCCATGTTTCTCTGATAATAAAATTAGAAGAGAAATTAAATATTAAATTATCTGCAAAAGAAGCTTCCAGAATTATTTCAATGAGGGAGATATTAAAATTAATAAAGAAACATGATGTAATCCCTAAATCAGAAGATTTACAAAAAGAATATGGAGTTTTATGATCATGAATATAATCTTATCTGATGATCAAATCAAAGAAATCGGCAAGCAAATGCATAGTTTTATGACCGAACTATATCCTCTCTGCAGAAGCATCACAGGAAATGGCGTGCGAAAAACACTGAAACTCATTGGAGAGCATATCCCTTTAAACCTTAGTGAAGTTGCCACTAAAACAAAAGTATTTGACTGGACAATTCCAAAAGAATGGAATATAAGGGATGCTTATATCAAAAATTCAAAAGGGGAGAAAATAGTTGATTTTAACAAATCAAATCTACATGTCTTAAATTACAGCGTTCCTGTCCACAAAAAAATGAACCTTGAAGAACTGAAGAAGCATCTTTTTACCCTTCCAGAATATCCTAATTGGATTCCTTATCTTACTTCTTATTATAAAGAAAACTGGGGATTTTGCTTATCCCACCAACAATATGAACAACTAGAAGAGGATTCTTATGAAGTTTTTATAGATTCAACACTTAAAGAAGGCTACCTTACCTATGGTGAATTTTTTATACAAGGAAAAACAGACAAGGAATTTCTTTTTTCATGCTATGTTTGCCATCCATCTTTATGCAATGACAATCTAAGCGGGGTTGTTCTTTTAACTTTTCTGGCAAAATATCTGCAAAACTTTGGAAGAAATTTAAAATATTCCTACCGTTTTTTATTTATTCCTGAAACTATTGGCTCTATTACCTGGCTGAACTTGAATGAAGAAAAATTGTCAAAGATAAAATGCGGACTTGTGGCAACATGCGTTGGAGATCCAGGGAATTTAACTTATAAGAGAAGCAAGGCTAAAAATACATTAATTGATAAAATAGTAGAAAAAGTGCTGTTTGATTCAGGAGAACCCCATAATGTTGTTGATTTTTCTCCTATTGGGAGCGATGAGAGACAATTTTGCTCTATAGGGTTTAATATG
>JAHWIL010000092.1 GCA_019322545.1 Candidatus Woesearchaeota archaeon | reverse complement strand
TCCTGAATAGCTTGTTCAAACGGGCATATTTTCTGATGCGTTTTTCAATAATTCTTGCAAATTCTTTATTCGTGGATTTCATTTTTTTTCAAATTTCTGGTTGAAGTAATCGAAAACTTTAAATATAAGTTACACCACTTCTGAGTAAGAAAGGGTGGTACATGATAGATGTCATGCTTTTATACATTTACAATCCAAAGAAAATCTTGCAGATTTTCAGGGATTGTTCACATACGTTCACAATCTATTGAAAATCAATAAGATTTTCAATGCTCGTAAAAATCCTTTTTACGATCTATCACCTCTTTTTCCCGCGCAGGCGCTCTCACGGGTGTCTGCGGGGGTTTATAATCATCGCTTTCTTTTCCTTTTTTTAGTTGTTCTTGTCTTTCTTTTTTTCTTTCTTATTGAGAGTGCTATTAATATCCCAATTATTATTCCAACTGCAAGTATTGCAATTGTTTTAATGCCTGTTTTTTCTGGTATTTCAAATGAGAATTCAGGAGATACTTCCTTGAAATACATGTCAAGGTTGCTTAATTCAAGAGCATATTCTGCAAACAGCCAAGCACTATACGGGCTTTCTTCTTTAAGCACATTTGCATATTCATAATAAGAATAACCGAGAACTGGAAATGTCCCTTTTTCCTGCTCTTCTATTATATTTTGCTTTACGATTCTTAATTTGTTTTCAAGAACATGGCTTATCTGGGAATTGCTGACTCCAAGTGCTCCAAGAACAATATCTGACTCTGCTTTTGCCTTGCTTGCCCTGAAAAGGCACAATTCAAATAAACCCTGCTCCTGGTCTCCTTTTGCATATTCCAGCTCTTTTTCTGTGTCTTCAAGCCCTTTTTCAAGAAACAAAGAAGCATACTGGAATCTTTCAATTGCTTCGCTCAGCTTATTCTGGCAGGATTTTTCCAATGACTGCCTGTCAAAATGGAATTCTTTTCCAGGAAATGAAAAGAATTCCATCCATGTTACTGCAGACACAACACGCTCTGCTGCATATGCCTGCTCTTGATGATAATCTTTTCCCTTTCTGTAGTTTTCCATTGCCTTGTCAAGATTTTCTGATGCTTCTTTTAAACGCTCTTTTACTATCATAAATGCTTCAAGGTCTGTAATTGTCCTTATTTTCTCTTTTGCAAGAAGGTTTCTTGTGTTTTTTATGCTGTTGTTTATATTTTCAAAATCAGGAACTCCTTTTATTTTTGAGATAAGATAATGGTATCTCAGGTTTGAGCCAAAACAAAAGCTTGCTGCGCTGTAATAGTTCTGATTTTCAAATTCTTTTTTTCCGTCTTTTGATAATTCATTTGCAATCTTGCTTACTTCCAGAAAGTCAATGTCAGTTAATTTTTTCTCTGCAAGATTGTATGCTGACAGCTCATTTTTCATCATAGTATTCCTGTCACAAAGGCCTTCTGCTAGTATTTTCATTGTTTCCTTGTAATTCTCGTCAATTACAAGCTCTTTTTCAGTATCCTTGTATCTTTTTCCTGTGAATTGATACAGTGCATCTGTCAAATCAGCAACTTCTATAACCTCTATATTGTATTTTTCTCTTGCATATTTTTTTAAATCAAGTGTCAATCCAAATTCCTTTATTGTTGTAACCTCTGTTGGCACAAGAACTTTCTGGCTTATGTTTGATGCTGCATCTATCTTTTCTTTTATTCCTGCAACAGGACCTATCAACCCTCCTGAATTTATTGTTCCTGTCATTGCAATTGATTCATCCAAATCAAATCCTTCTATCATTGCAATTGTCAGGATAGTGGTTGCTGCACCTGCTGAAGGGCCTCCAACTATTGAGGAATCTGCCCTTATTGTGTAAAAAAAATCATATTTTGAGCAGTCTGCATCAAGATAATCACACGCAACCTGATTTGCAAATCTTGTTGATATCTGTGTGTCAAATTTTGTCAAAGGAACTGTTTCAATAAAAATTCTTCCTGAGCCAGATGTTACTTCAAGATATAAGTCAGCAAGGCTTCCTTCAAGACCTGCAGATGTTTCTCTTACTGCAAGAAGAGGAATATGCCCTTGTTTAGCAAATGCTGCCGGAATTATCAAGAATATCATTAATATTAAAAACACCTTTTTCATATGCAGAAGGATAGACAGGAGATTTATAAGGTTTGCGGGTGTTTTCTTTTACTTCTTTTAATAAATGCAAATGTTATAGCTATGCAAACTATGAATGCCAGAATAACATAAATAAACATTTTCTGGACTCCTGTTATATCTGCTACAATTCCGAATGTAAATACCAATACTGCAAAAAATAATTCATTTGATAAACTGGATATTGATAATATCGTTGTTCTGTTTTCAGATTTTATGTTTTTATTTAGTTCATCTTCAAATGTCATTCTGTTAAATCCTTCTGCAAATGTGATTAGAACAGCAGCAATGCCAATTACCACATATACTGTTCCGAATGCAAACCCTGTAAGTCCCAGTATTAGAGAAACAATTCCGATGAATAAAAGAGCTCTAGTTCCAAATCTTTTTTCTATTCTATGATTTATTTCTGCTCCTATGCCTTTGATAATTCGCATAAAAAAGTATACAATACCAAAATAGATTATCGGACGGCCAGTAATTTGCAGAAGAGGCTGAATAAATTTAGAACCAACAAAAACAAAGGCTGCTGTAATTGTAGTCAGAATCAATATTTGAATTAATTTTTTGTTTGCCCAAATCTCTTTAATTGATTCAAATAGTTTTATGTTATATGCAGACAACGTTTTCTTTGATTTTCTTGTAAGCGGCGGTTCAATGAAAAATAAAGATGTTACGAGGGATGCCAAAAAGAAGCCAATCCCAATCAGAAATGGAAGTTTTGTATTGTAAGTATAAATAACCGGGATGAATAACAGAACAATTGCATTAAATGTATGTGAGAAAAGCAGCATTCTTCCATTATGTTTTTTAAAATCAGATGTTCTGTCTAATTGAGATAAAGTATCATATAGAAGCGCGTTTCTTGTTCCTGAAATAAATGCTCCTGCCAGCCCGTACATGATGCTTGCAACAATAAACAATGAAAAAGAATTCCCTATGTAATAGAAAAACATAGTTAACATGCCGAAAATAGAATGAAGCATCAGGGAATATTTCTTTCCATGGATATCTGCAAATATCCCTCCATGAACCTCAGTAGCAAACCAGACTATGGAGGTTATTGCTGCTAAGATTCCTATTTGCGTATAATTCAGATTATTAAACAAGAAGTATATGATGATTATTGGAGTTATAACTCTCTTTAATAAAAAACTGTATAGGTAAAGTAAAGGAATGTTTCTCTGAAACTTTAATCTCATGGGTGATATAATACTCCAAAACCTTTAAATATATTTGTGTTTTTAATTGAGGTATGGCTAATAAAAAATCTGCTTGTGATGGTAATTTTGTAAGCTTCAAGGATTTTATGAAGCTTGACATACGTATCGGAACAATCAAGTCAGTCAAGCAGCACCCTGATGCAGACAAACTTTATATTATCCTGCTTGAAATGGGCAGGGATGAGAATGACAGGCAGATTGTTGCAGGCATAAAGCCAGCATATAAGGAAGATGAGCTTATTGGAAAGCAGATTGCTGTTGTCGTGAATCTTGAGCACAAGGAGATTAGGGGAGTGCACAGCCAGGGAATGCTTCTTGCAGCAGAAGACGGCGAGAATCCGGTTGCTTTGCTTGTTACAGACAGAAAGATTAATGACAATGCAAAAGTCAGATAATATCTTCAAATCTTATTGCCAGTTTTTTACCTGTTTTTATATTCTGGGCAAATACTTTCTTGCCTATTGATTTTACTTTTATTTTTTCTCCTTTGTAGGTTATTATATCTCCTGCTCTGAATGTGGGGCATCTGAGAAGAACAGTCACTCTGTACAATCTTTTTCCTGTTTTTCTGCTTACTGTATGGAGTTTTCTTGATGTTTTCAGCTGTCCGCCAAATCTTTTTTTTAGTTTTGTTCCTAATGCCCTTAGAAATCTCTGGGAACTGAGATACATATCAATTCCATTTTTCAGCTTTATTTCATTTGCGACAAATATCTTTGATTTTTCTATTTGATTTTTTGCAAATCTGATTATTTCTTTTGTAGGGTTTCTCAGCTGCAGAATTCCTTCATAATATTTATCATGCATTACACCAAATAAAAACGATAAGTTTATAATATTTTCTGAATAATATCAATTAAATGAAATTCAAGGAAATTGTCCATAAAACATGGGATTTTATCTGGAATTCAAACTCAGTCTGGAGCTGGATTGTAAATATCATTCTTGCATTTGTGATTATCAAATTTCTTTTATATCCTGGGCTTGGGCTTGTGACAGGAACAAGCCACCCGATTGTTGCTGTTGTTTCAAATTCAATGGAGCATGACAATGAATT
>JAHWIL010000091.1 GCA_019322545.1 Candidatus Woesearchaeota archaeon | reverse complement strand
CTTGTTAACAACTTTCTTCATTTTATCAATAGTTAAAGAAACAGGAGCAAGAACCTCCATAGTATCTGCAGTTCCTGAAGGAGAAGTAATACTTCTTGAGCTGGTTTTTGGCATGTAATACCCTGCAGCAGCCATTATCGGGACAACAATCATAGTTGTCCTGTTGCCCGGCACTCCGCCAGAACAATGCTTGTCAAACACAGTTTTTTTATGAAGCTTCAGATTTTCTCCGTGCTTTACAATCGCATCTGCCAAAGCAACTGTCTCTGATTCACTCATCCCATTTGAAAAGCATGCAGAAATAAAATAAGTAAGCTCTATTGCGCTCAAATCATCATTAACAATTTCATCTACAATCTCATTCATCTCTTTTTTTGAAAGGGGATTCCCCATTAATTTTTTCTTTATGTGCTTTACACCTATCGGTTTTTTCTCTAAATCAATCTTGACAATATCATTATGCTTTGCTTTTAATTTGTCAAGAACTTCTTCAAACAGCCCTATATGCCCTGGCGGAACAGCTTTCCTGCTTTCAGCAACATCAACAACAGCAGATGTTTCATGCCTTCCTTTTTTTATGCTTATCCTGTCGCCGTGATACAAGTCAAGTGTCCTTGCATCTTCTTCATTTATTGCAGCAGCAAGAACTCCACCAGTTGCAATATCCAAATCCTTTACCCTGAGTTTCATCCTTTCTCTTCCTTATACATTTTTATAAAGGTTATCAAAAGCGCAAGCACGAGAGGTCCTATGATAATTCCTATTAATCCAAACAGCTGGATTCCTCCAATCAATCCAAGAAGAACAAGCAGAGGATGAACTTTTGCTCTTTTTCCAATTGCTTTTGGCTTTATGAAAGTATCAATATATGATATAACCAGTCCGCCTGCAAGAATAATTCCAAATGCTGAAGTATCTCCAGTTAAAATCATTATTATTGCAGCAGGAATCCAAACTATTGTTGAGCCAATAAACGGAATAAATGCCAGAAGCGCGATTGCAGTTCCCCATAATATCGGTGCAGAGACACCGGCTACCTTGAATACAATTGCTCCAATAACTCCTTCAATAATTGCAATAAGGAAAAGCCCGTAAATTATGGAGCGCGTTACTTCTTTCATCTGCCTGAATATTCTCTCTTCCTGATGGCTTTCCAGAGGAGTGAGTTCTCTGAATCTTTCAATAATCTCTTTTCCATCTTTCAGGAAAAAGAAGGTTGTAAAAAATATTATCAGTATGTCAAGGAGGAATTTTGGGGCAGTGAAAACAAAATTATAAATGCTTGTTGTCAGGGTTTCAGTTATTTTTTTAATCCCGTCCTGAATATAAAACATTGTTCCCGGCCTTTTCAGAACATCACAGATAAATCCGCTTTCACATTCCTCAAAACCTCCTGCAATTGTCTGTTTTATTCTCAGATATCCAATGCTCGCCTCTTTTGATACCTGAAACAAAAGAAATGCAGTGGGAATGACAATAATTACAATAATAATGACTGTGACGATTGCTGCTGACAAGCCTCTGCTCTTGATTCTTTTTTGTATCCCTTTATGAATTGGATAAAACAAATATGCAAGAACCATGCTTGTCATAAGAGGAATCACAAAAGGCCTGATTAAAAGAAACGCGACAACTACTGCAAGAACAGCAAGTATTGCAATCACATATCTTCTTGTTTTCATTCCTTTTGCATTAGGTATATGAATCACCTCTTTAAAATATTTATATTATATTCCTATATAAATCTTGCTAATAAACAGGCATTGTCTGAATCAGTTTTTTTATATAATTGTAGACATTGACTGAATTCTTTATTTTTTCAATCTTAAGATAAGGATAAAGGAAGATGGTTCCTGTGTCAAATAATTTGTCAATGAAATTTCTTTTGTAATATACATTTTTAACATTCCCGTAATAAATACTTTTATTTCCAAATTCAACCCTGTTTGAGTATATGGCATATCCTTTTGTTTTTATTCTTTTCAATATCAGAAACATCTGGATAACTATTAGCAGTATTATTACTATAATAGAAAGTGTGCATATCAATGTCTTGTCTCTCACCTGCAGAAGATAAAGGTTAAGAAGAATGCCGAGATAAAATACAATTCCAAGCCCTATTAACAAAAGAAATCTTGGAAACAGGACTCTTTTGATATCTTTATATGCAATATACAATGGCTGTTCAGGCATTCTTCACCTCTTTAATGGGCCTGGCCGGACTTTCGCAAATAAAATTTCGAACCGGCGACCTCCTCGACGTCAACGAGATGTCATAGCCACTAGACCACAGGCCCAAGTTCATTATAAATAAGATAGCAAACTATTTATAAACATTTCCTTTATTTGATTATTATGAAAAAAGAGGATATCAGATTAATAAAACAGGAGAATCTGAGAGATGAATTCTTTAATACTCTTCTCCGACTGACATATATAGCTGATAAAAACAAAAGAAAAGCTCTGGTTAAAAAAGCAAAATTAATTGCAGATAAAATACCTGAACTAGAGGGTTGGCCAAAAAAAGAAAAATTCTGGGATGCAGAAGCCGGCTCATGGATTGTGAAGATACCAAAGTATGTGAGGCAGTTTATCAGAAAACAACTGCTAAAGAAAATAAAGCCAGGCACCCTGAATCTTTCTCTCGGCTCTGGTCCGTATCCGTACATAAAGGATTCTGTTCTAATGGATTATTCTGAAAAGAT
>JAHWIL010000090.1 GCA_019322545.1 Candidatus Woesearchaeota archaeon | reverse complement strand
AGCATCGCAAAGAAACAAAATCCTGGTTATAAAAGAAATAATTGAAGAGCTTGAAAACAAAATAGGAAAAACAATCCCCATAGATGATATTATGAATGAAGCAAGAGTGAAAAATATTGCAGAAAATGATGTTGATGAGTCAATCGAGCGCCTACAGCGCTCAGGTGATTTATTTGAACCTAAGAGAGGTTTTGTAAGCAGAATCTAAAATGGCAGAAATCCAAAAAAGGCAGATTGCGTATAAAGCAAGAATAGCTGATATAATTAACGGAACATATGTAAAGGAAGAGGGCTGGACACCAAATTACATAAAAATAAATGAGAGGAAGATATCAAGAATAAATGTTATCGGAATAATTCTCTCTGTTGAAAATGATGAAAACCTTAACTCTGCTGTGATTGATGACGGCTCTGGAACAATCTCAATTCGCTCATTTGAAAAGGAAAACCCATTCACCAATTTTAGCATAGGGGATATTGTTCTTGTTATCGGCAGGCCAAGAGAATACTCATCTGAGAGGTATGTTCTTGTTGAAATTATAAAAAAGACAAGCCCGGAGTGGCTAAAATTGAGAAGCCTGGAATTAAAAACTCCTGTAAAGATACAAGAACCTCCAAAACCTCCAGTCCCTGCAAAGAAAGAAGGGATTGTAGAAGAAGAAATAATTACAGAAGAAAGCACACCTGATAATCTTCTTGAATACATAAAAAATAATGACAAAGGAGACGGCGTTCCGTTTGTAGAACTAATAAAAATAGCAAAAGAGGAAAATGCAATTGAGCATCTCCTGAAAGAAGGCGAGATATTTGAAATAAAGCCGGGATTCTTCAAGGTTCTGCAGTAATTAAAACAACAAAGGAGTAAGATAAACTTCAAGAAGCGCTGCAATAACAAGCAATAAAACTGCTATCAAAATCAAATCAGAACTATCCAGAATTATCTTGGAAAATCGTTTTGTCTTGAAATTCTCTTTTATGATTGCAACTGAAATAATGCCTCCAGCTAATCCTGCAACAAAATAAGCAGCAATCTCCGGGATGCCGTGTACAGCATATTTCAGCAGCCCCAAAGAAATTATCTGGAAATATGCACTTATCTTTGAAAAACCAGCATTGCCTGCATAAGAAGTAATGTTTGTTCTGATAAAATTGCCGATTGCAGTTGCAATAACAGAAGCATTCCATGTCAGGATAAATATTGCCCCTGCACCAAATAAAAATGAGAATAATATGCAGAATATCATAACCTTAAGATTATTCATCAGGATATAAGCAAAAACACCGACACTTGAATGAGCCCCGACAATCTGAGAATTAATCCTTTGGATTGTATCTGCCTGGTATCTGAATGTATTCTGAACCAAACCAGCGGGAAGAACACAGTACCATAAAACAAAAGCAATCACAAATCCAAGAAACATAAACATCATGAACTTCAGCGCTTTCTCATGCTCTCTTAGTAATGTTTTCTCGCTTACAATGTCCCCGCTCTTTCTTTCCTCTAATTTGATTGTAAAAAACATGATAGGAACACAGACAACTACAATGATGAATATCATAATCAGGCTTGCCTGCTCCTTGAATATCCAATTCCCAAGAAATAAAGCAACAGAAGCATAAACAAATCCAAGAAAAAACATCTCAAACGGCTTCTTCTCTGCTCTAAATGGATTGGTCAATGATTCTAAAACCATAAAAATAGTTTATCCTGATAATTATATAAACTTTTGTATTCTAAAATGGGAATATTTAAATAACATGATAGAGTTTTCAGAGGATATGGAATATGAAAAACTATTGGAAAAAGCAAGGCAGGAACTGCCTAAAAATGTTTTGCAGGAGGCAGAGCGCTTTGAAATTCCAAAAGTTAAAGGCCACATACAGGGAAACAGGACAGTTATCTCAAATTTCTATCAATTAGCTTCAATATTACGCAGAGAACCAGAGCATATTTTCAAGTATCTGCTAAAAGAACTGGCAACACCAGGGGAACTTACAAAGTCTGCGGCAATATTGGGAAGAAAAATTTCTGCAGAAAGAATAAATGAAAAGGTAATCCAGTATGCTAATGCATATGTTCTCTGTCCTGAATGCAAAAAACCAGATACAAAACTCTATAAGGAAGGAAGAATAACTTTCATAAGATGCATGGCATGCGGAGCAAAACATCCAGTTCAGGGAGTAAAATGATTGCAAAGATTCATAAAAATCCTGAAGGTCAAATAATTCTTGCGCTTTGTGATAAAGGACTTTTAGGGAAAAAGTTTGTTGAGAAAGAACTTCAGCTTGATTTAACAGGAGATTTTTACAAAGGAGAAGAAAAAACAAAAGAAGAAGTTGAAGATATGCTGAATAATGCTTACATAGTGAATGCTGTTGGTGAGAAGTGCATTGCTTTTCTTCTTGAAAAAAAACTCATTGAAAAAGAACATGTAATAACTATCTGTGGAGTTCCGCATGCGCAGTGTGTGATTGTGAGAGAATAATTGCCCTATAAAATCAAGCTATTTTTCTAATGCCTCCCTAGTGTGGAATAAAGAACATCTCTTCGCAAGAATCTTTTCCGCGGTCTTTTTCCCAGCACCTAATGTTTTCATAATTTCTGGTAAATCTCAGGTTAGGGTGTATCTCCCTGCAAATCATCTCAACAGGCAGCTCATAAATCAGCTCGCAAACTACTCCAGT
>JAHWIL010000089.1 GCA_019322545.1 Candidatus Woesearchaeota archaeon | reverse complement strand
ATGAGGTTTATCCATCCAGCGGTGTAATTCTTCATAACTTTTTCCTGTTCTCTTTCTAGAAAATAACATATGCATTTTTACGCTTGGCATATGTTTGATTTTCTTTTATATTATTTAAATCTTCCGACAGCAGAAAAAGGACCCTCGGGGGATAGCGAAGCGTGTCTTTTTCTGCTGTCTTACCACAAATCTTTAAGAAATGATTAAAGGTTTTGCTTTTTTCTCCGAAAGTGTTATATATTAGTTAGTATATCCTATAAAATAGATGTTCCTTTTGGTTCATCTAATATATCTTAGACGAATATTTTACCTATGAGTTTTATATGTATGATTAAATCAGCAAATACGCCCAATTATAGCATATTTTAGCCATTTTTTTCAACAATTAAATGCATTTTATCAATAAAAGTTCAAAACAAAATCTTTCATCAACGCTTAAAAGTTTACTCCGAAAAACCTTTAATCATTTCTTAAAAGTTTATAACCTTTGTTGCTCAAGATTTACAATGTTTTTCTTTGCATGCAAATCCTTGAATTTCTTGTCAAGCATTATATGCGGCCTGCCTTTGATGTATGATTTGTTTATCTGGATGCCTTTCTCAATCAAACTGGTTGCATACTCTCTTATCATTGTAAGAGGCATATTCAGCTTCTTGCTCAGCTCCATATAGGAGATTGGTTTTTCTTCAGTATAAAGCACTAAAAATGCCTGCTGTTCGCTTCTTGTCAATGGTTTGATATAACTATGCACTGGCTGCATCTCAAGCTTTTTGCCTGTTATTTTGCTCAAAACAAGCTGCATCTCTTCTAATTTCTCACTAATCTTTTCTATCTTGCTGTCTATCTCGCACATATAATCATAATTTGCCTGTATCTCATTTGTGTTTTCATTTATAGAATCAAGATGGTCCTCAAACTCCTCATTTATTTGTGAAATAGCCAGCTTAAAATAATCCAGTAACTCTTTTTGTTTTTCAGTCATCTTAACCCCCAAACTTTATCTAAGTGCCTGTTCTTTAAAAAGATATGTTTTTTCCTTTCCCTGGCTCAAAAATCCGATTCTGTCATCATTTTCAAGCTCGCTCAAAACCCTATAAAACGAACTTTTTGAACACAAACCTTGCTCATCAACAATAATCTCCTTAAGCTGAGATGCCTTTATTTTCCCATATCTCTGTATCATATCAAATATAACACTCACAACATAATTCTTGCTGTTTCGGACAACTCTTTTGATAAGCCGTTCTCGCGCCTCATATTTTCTTGTTTCAACCGGCTCCTGTTCTTTCCTGCTCTCAAGCGCATCAAGCCTTCTGTTAATCTCAGCCATCTTAGCATGCACATTATCAAACGCATAATGGTTGTCAATCATCTGCCTGATTTCTTCTTTTGAGCCAGGCATATGATAAATCTGTGTTTCAATTTCATCAAATCTTTTGTCATGCTCCTGATGCTTTCCATGAAAATAATTTACCCATTCAAAAATATGACTTGTATCGTTTTTAACTTTTTCAAAAGCTGTCTTCAAAAAATAGTGCAGTTTATGCAGTCTTGACTCATCCTCATTTCTTGTTAAAAACCCCATAATATTCTAATATAATTAACTTCTTAATAAAGATTTCTATGCTTTAGGACATATTTGGGACAATCTTGGGACAATCTTGAGACCACTGTGGGACATAGATATTACCGACGATAAACCAATTTGGTGGGACTATCTTGGGACAGTCCCAGGACTGTCCCAGGACTACCTTAGGACTATCATGGGACTGCCTAAAAATTGAATTATTTTGTGGAAAACCATTAAAGTATTGTTGAAATTTTTTGATGATTTTTAATTATTTTTTTGAAATAAATTTTCTTATTTTTTGAAATTTTTTTATGAGATTTTTTGTAAAAAAAATCGGATTTTTTTGAAGATTTTATTTGATTTTTTTTGGATTTATTTTGAATATTTTGTCTGGATTTTTTTGAAGATAATTGAGGTTATTTATGAAAAAAACCCTGCATTTTACATCAGAATAATAGTGAGAATAAAGAATACTGATTTATTCTATTTCACTCTTAAAAAGTTCGTCTTAATGTTTTGCATTTAACTACCTGAAATCAGCATAATAAAGGCAGATATTTGAAAAAGTGAGGATAAAAAAGCTGGTTTTAGCACTATGATTCTAAGTCAAATTCTTTCATTAGAAGCTCTGTAATGCCCAAATTCTGCATTTAAGCTATTTTCAAAGAAAATTAATAAGAATATGAAAAAGTGAGGGTTTATTTTTCAAATATTGGCTGCCTGATTACAAAATAAATCCAAAGATATGCGCAAAACATGAGATAGGTGGATTTGTGAGGATTAAGATAACAAAAGATGACCATGGAAGAGAAAAGTGATGGGTTAATGGAAAGATAGCCGGAATATCAAAACCTCCTTGAGAACAAATAATGATTTGTGAGAGTTGGGAGTAGGATTTACTATACTAAGATAGGTTAGGCACTAAAGCAACAACTTGTTTTTCTGCAGATATAACCTCTCAGATGCCAGAATTCAACTGTTTAAACATCTGAATTTTCAATAATTTTATATAGTTAATTATATATATTTCAAGAATTCTTATACCTTAGCCTCTGAAACCCAAGAAAAGTGAGATTCAATGAAAAATATGACAAAATCACAATTGGCAATAGTATTATCAAAGCTTAAGCAGCTAAAAGAACCATCTCCGCAGCTAGAACAATATCCAACAGAATCAGAAATAGCAGCAGAAGTTCTCTGGTTTGCATATATGAATAAAGATATCAATAAAACAATAGCAGACCTTGGATGCGGAACAGGATTATTAGGGATAGGGGCATTGCTGCTTGGTGCCAAAAAGGTTTTGTTTGTGGATATAGACGATAAATCACTAGATGTTGCAAGACAGAATCTTGAATCTGTAGATAAAAACCTTCTAAAAAAATCAGAATTTATCAAAACAGACATCAGAAATTTTGAAAAAAATGCAGATATTGTCATTCAAAACCCCCCTTTTGGAATCAAGCTAAAGCACGCAGATAAAACCTTTCTTGAAACAGCATTCAGGACATCTCCTGTTATATACTCGTTCCACAAGCTGGAAACAAGGGATTTCATCAATAAACTGGCAGAAAAACACAGCTTCAAAATCACCCATTTCTGGACTTTTGACTGGCCTTTGAAACAAACAATGAAATACCACAAAAAGAGAATACAACACATAAAAGTGGGATGCTGGCGTTTGGAAAAGATAAATATTTAAATGACTGCGTAAATCCAATAGCAGAATGAAAATCAAAATAATAGAAAACAAGAAAAACAAGCTTGTTCTTGAAATATACAACGAAACACATACATTATTCAATGCCCTAAAAAAAGAGCTTTGGAATGACGACCATATAAAGGCAGCAGGATATCAAATAGACCATCCATTGACAGGAATTCCAAAGTTCACAGTAGAAACAGACGGCAAAGAAGAGCCAAAGAAAGCACTGCTGGCAGCAGCGGCACGCCTTAAAAAAAATACAGATAAATTCAAGGAATCCTTTCTTAAAGGAGTCAAATAATGCTAACAATAAATCAGGCAAAAAAACTGATTAAACTGGCACGTGGTTCTATTTCCAGCTATTTCAAGCAAAAACAGCTAAAGATACCAGAATCTGTTAAAACAGCATTTGGCAAAAAGCAGGGCGTATTTGTATCATTGTATATTAATGAGGAGCTTGCTGGATGCATCGGATTTCCAGAACCAACCCTTCCTTTATATCAGGCAGTAATAAGGGGCGCTTTAGGAGCTGCATTTGAAGACCCAAGATTTCCTCCACTAAAACAAGCTCAATTTAAAAATATAAGAATAGAGCTCTCTGTCCTGACAATTCCAAAAGAAATAGAAGTAAAAAAACCAGAAGAGTATCTGGAGAAAATCAAGATAGGAAAAGATGGATTACTGGTAAAAGATGAATTTGGCTCTGGATTGCTTCTCCCGCAAGTCCCGGTAGAGTGGAAATGGGATGCAAAACAATTTCTGAATCACACCTGCATGAAAGCAGGGTTGAGTCCGGATTGCTGGGATAATATGAAGAGGAATATCTATAAATTTCAGGCACAAATCTTTACAGAAAAAGATGGAAAGATAATAGAGAAAAAGTTTATATAATAGTCCTTAGTGCCTAATTCTATGTTTATCAGAACCAAAAAAATAAAGGGGAACAGTTATGCATATATTGTTGAAAACAGATGGATGAAGAAAAAAGTAAGGCAGAAAGTAAAAAAATATCTTGGCAGAGTGTATAGATTCCAGAAAACTCAGGATGTTGATTTCTTCCAGTACCACAATATACAGGATTCTGGAAAATACATTAAAAAATCATCAAAAACAGGAATAATCAAGGATTTGATAAAATGCGAGCTTAAAAAACATGATTTTATCCAGAACAACAGCAATGTCTGGCAGAAGGATGAATGCATAATCAATCTCAACACAATAAAAATCCAGAATAAGAAATCAAAATCTGTTGCACTTGGCTTTAATCAGGGGCTTTTGACAGAATATGCAGTGAAAAAACTGATAAATATAAAAAAAGATGAAAATACAACATACAGTCTTGCAAAGGCATTTGTTGAAGCTGGACTGGATATTCCAAGAGACTTGTTCATAAAATATTATGGTAAGTTTTTTAAATTAGTAGATGAGGAAGGGAATAATGACTCAAAAACAGTTTGATATCAGGCATATAGCGATTATAATGGATGGCAACAGGCGCTGGGCTAAAAACAATGGCCTGCATCTGTTTGAAGGCCATAAAAAAGGAGCAGAAACACTCAGAGATATACTTGAAGCTGGATTAAAGCTTGGTATAAAAGAGATTACTGTTTATGCATTGTCATCAGAAAATCTGAAAAAACGCCCTAAAGAAGAGCTTGCATATCATTTTGGGCTGCATAAAAGATATCTTAAAAAAGAAATACTTGATTCTGACAGGTTTGTAAGAGACAAGATTAAATTCAATGTATTTGGCAGGATAGACAAGCTTCCTGCAGATGAGCAGGAATTGCTGAAACAGGCAATAGAGAAGACAAAAGAATTCTCTAATTTCTATTTTAATGTCTGCCTTGCATACAATGGACAGGATGAGATAACAGATGCAGTAAAAGAGCTGATAAGAAAAGGCATGAATCCAGAGGAAATCACAAGAGAGAGTATAAAACAGCATCTTTATACAAAAAACACCCCTGCACCAGAATTAATCATAAGAACTGGAATGAATCCAGAGCAAAGATTATCCGGCTTTCTGTTATGGGATTCCTCATATTCTGAATTTCATTTCACAAAGACTCTCTGGCCTGATTTCAGTGAACAGGAGCTTGTGGAAATTCTGGAAAAATTCACAAAAAGAGACAGAAGGATGGGGAAATAATCAAAACTTCCTCTCAATCATATAATCAGCAATTCCTAATAAGAAATCTTTTCCTTCTCTCCTGAATCTTGCATATTCTATCTTTGCTTTTGCCATTTCAATCAGATTTCTTGCAAGATTCTGTGAATATTCCAGTGCACCTGTAT
>JAHWIL010000088.1 GCA_019322545.1 Candidatus Woesearchaeota archaeon | reverse complement strand
TTATTTATCTTTAGAACCTATTTTGGAAGGCAGACAGACATAATAGGGAAACAACTTGATGAACTTGGAGATGAGGATGATGACGGAGTAAGGAATTTTTTAGACAAATGTCCTCTCATTCCATCTGGAAGCAATCCCCATGAAGAATATGGCGGATGCCCAGCAAGCTGCAAAGAACCTACAAAAAAAGAAACATGTTAAAAAACAGAAAGGCGCAAATGGTGAAGTTTATTATTGGAATAGTTATTGCAATTGCGCTTCTTGTTCCGACTGCTTTATGGGCAGGCCAGCTTTTTAGATTAAGCGACGATGCCAGGGATTCTTTTAATGAATTGATTCAGAAAATCAACAGCATTTCTGGAAAACCAGCAGGCACTATTGAGCCAATCGCTTTTCATATGGATGAAAATACAGGTGTTTATGGCTGGGCAAATGGTTTTGATTCAGTTAATGTATATACGCGGCATTCTTTTTTAGGAGGAGAAAGATTGTCAAAAGTTGTAAACCGATTTGGAGAATGCAAAGGAAACAAGAAAACATGCGTATGCCTGTGCAGGGAATTTTCAGATACTCTTTTTTCTGATAAAGGAGTTGGTTATGTTCAATGTGTACGTTCTGAATGTCATGTTTTGGAAAATATAAATTTTTTAAAAGATGTTGAAGCAGAAGGCGTTTTTATTAAAAGCCGGAATCCGAATGTCCTGCATAGGGTTGAGGGAGGATTTGCAATTGAAAGAACTGGCTTTGGAAAGGCATATACTGTTATGGAGCCAAAATTAAGAACTGAAGGGCTTTATGTTGAAAAAGGTAAGGAGAATATTGTTGCATTGTGTATTTTATCTCCATGCATAAAATGAAAAAAGGGGAGAGCGTAGTATTGCTCATATTCGGACTTGTTGCAGTTGTTTCAGTTTCTCTTATTTTTATTCTTATTTCAACAGCACTTGCAGAACAGTCAACATCAAACAATATTCTTGCTGCTGAACAGATAGTCATGTCAGGAAATGCGCTTATGGCAGCAACTGGAAATGCATGGATTGAGATTCCTATTAATCTTTCCAGATATATTATTGAGTTTGACAAAAATAATGTTATTGTTTACATGGATGAAAGTGATTCGCCAGCAGAGAGAGTAAAGAGACATTTTGTTTCTTACGGAAACATTGGAATTAAAGGGGTGTTTAAACACGAATCTACAATATATTTGGTTAAAGAAGGAAAATCACTGAGAGTAGCCACAAAACGCCCTGTTTCAAAACTTGTTGAGCAGGTTCCATCAGTAGATACAGCAAATTCAAACTGGAAATCAGGATTAATTGTTTTTTCCCCTTTATCATCTAACGGAGTTGAAGACATTTTTGTAAAAGAACTGGGTGATTATTTTAAAAGAAGAAGTGTTAATGCAGAACCCTCAAATCTCAAGGCAGATGAAACACCTATTTTAAGATTAACTGCAAAAGAACTTGATGATATAAGGATTATCAAGATATATTATTCATCTGCCAGGGAACAGGAGAAAAGCAGGAAGCTTGCAATTATTTTGAAAAACAAACTGCTTGCCTCTCTTGATAAGGTTACATTCCGCATTCTTTCAGGAGAAGGATATGAATTTGAATATGCAGATATCTCCTCTGTTATTGAAATCAGCAAAGACATAAGACAGGAAAACATGTATGATATTATCTCCGCTATTTATGCAGGAGTGGAGGATTATTATGGATAAAAAAGCACAGTCTATTTTAGGAGAAAAGATGCTGTTTTTTGTAATCATGGGAATTGTATTTGCTGTGATGGCAATAGCTCTGGTGTATTTTATTGGTTCATTTAATTCAAATTTACTAAAAATATCCCCTAAAATAAACGATGCAATATTTACCTACAGATTTTTGAATAATCCTGAATGTTTTGCATACCAGGACGGGCTTACTGGAAGAACAGATATCGGGCTTATAGATTTAGGAAGGTTTACAGACAAACAGCTGGATGAATGCTATGATTCAGAGCTTTCAACAGATTCTCATTTTTTGATTAAGCTTGAGAACTCAGGCAGGAGCGTAAAAACAAAAGGCTGGCTTAATGTTGTGCATGATACTGTTATCAAAAAAGTCAGGGTGCTTGATAACAATAAAATTTCAGATGACTTGATGTTTGTTTATGTTCAGAGGAAAATAGGATGAAAGGAAAAAAAGCAATGCTGATTGCAGATTGGGCAGATTTTATGATTCTGGTAGTTATTGGTTTTTTTATGTTTTTAATCATAGGAATTGTTTTTGCAGGGCCAGTTATCTCAGAAAAATCAGAATCTTCTGCTGATTTAACTAGGCTGAATGGCCATTATAATCTAAACCAGTTCTTAAAGACAGAATTTGCTGAGAATAATGGGAAGAGTATTGCTGAAAGCATGGTTGACGCATATGAGAATGATAATTGGGATTTAGCCAAGGTTATTGGTCAATATGCCCGCAATTATTTTGAAACATGTTATCCTCAAGGAGAAGGGGCAATTGCATGGCAGGTGTATATTCTTGGCAATGAATACCTAGATAATCCGTTAGAAAACATGAATAGTGCAAAATTCAAGATTGGGGGCCAAAATTGTCTTTTTGGGCAATCATGGAGCCATTTTTATACTGCTCATCTGCCAACTTCTAATCCAGATAATCCTATCATGGTTATATTTGGAGAATGTTTAGGCAAATACAGGGGGCCGCCGGCATGTTAATTAAATCAAAAAAAGCCACTGTAATGTACTGGGCATTATTTGGTCTGCTTATTGCAATCTGCATTTATATTATCATGACCTATAGGGCAACACCTGCTCAGATTGAAGAATATAAAGGAGAGGCGCCAATTTCTCTGATTAAGGCAAACCAGATTGCAGATGCAAAAATGATTTATATTGATTTAAGTTCTGAGTTTTCTGTCAGGAATGCTGCAGAATTTATTTTAGAAAATGGAGGTTCATGCGGAGATATTAATGGATATAATATATGGAATAATCGAGAGGGAAGCTGTATTTCAGCAGACTCTCTAAAAAAGAAATTTATTGAAAGAATTAAGATTAATATGGCAGAATATCTTAAAGAGACTCGCTTGAAGATTGAGTATGATGTCTCTTTTGATGAAACACGAGTCATTGGAACAACTGAAGAGGAGATTATTACTAAGTTTTTCATCGGCCCTCTTCCAAAAGGAGAAACCCATACCAAGCCGAATTTTGCAGTTGATTTTGGCTATGATGTTGAAGAATATAATAATATGATTTTGCAGGCAAATAATCTGATTATAAAATGCAAGCCAGAGGTAGATGTTTTGAAATGCGCCAGAGAGAGCAAACCAAACTGGAATGTTAGTGATATAGGAGAGGAAAGAATATTTGGTTTTGAAGCTGAGAGCTATAAATTTGCACTTTATTTTCCATTTTCAGTAGACATTATTTTGTAAAACATAAATCTTTTTAAACAGGCAAGTTTTGAAAAAAGAGATAGGGGGTTATTATGATTAAGATACCATTACAGGATATAATTGAGAAGATTGTCCAGCATGCAAATATTTCTGAAGGAGAAGTCAGTGCAATGATTAAATCAAAGCTTGACAAGCTTTCAGGTCTTATTTCTCAGGAAGGAGCTGCGCATATTATTGCAAATGAGCTGGGAGTGAAATTATTTGAGCAAGCTGAAGGAAAGCTCCAGATAAAAAACATCCTTACCGGCATGAGGAGTGTTGAAACAGTCGGCAAGGTCCAGCAGTTTTTTGAGGTTCATAATTTTGAAACAAAAAACGGAAGAAAAGGAAAAGTAAGCTCTGTTATAATTGCAGATGAAACAGGAAGCATCCGCATTGTTTTATGGGGGGAGCTTGCAGAATATGTCAAAAAAATAAAAGAAGGAGACATTGTCAAGATAGAAAATGGTTATGTCAGGGAGAACCAGGGGCGCAAGGAAGTTCACATGAATGACAGGGGAAACTTCTTTATTAATCCAGAAGGAGTTGAGGTTGGAGATGTCAAGATGACTGTTGTGTCAAACACCAGGAAAAAACTTTCTGAATTGCAGGGAGGAGAAGCCAATGTTGAGATTTTAGGAACAATTGTTCAGGTTTTTGACCCAAAGTTTTTCGAGGTCTGCCCTGAATGCGGAAAACGCGCAAGACCCAGAGAGGATGCTTTTTTCTGCGAAGTGCATGATAAAGTTGCTCCTGCATATTCTTATGTAATGAATGTTTTTTTAGATGACGGCTCTGATAATATCAGGTGTGTTTTTTTCAGAGACCTTGCAGATACCTTGATGCAGAAAGAAAAAGGTTTTTTATTGAAATTCAGGGAGAGCCCTGCTGAGTTTGAAGCAGTTAAAAATGAACTTCTTGGAAATATAGTAAAATTAACCGGCAGGGTAAACAAGAATGAGATGTTTGACAGGCTGGAATTTATGACAAGCTTTGTTGATGCAAATCCTGACCCCGAACAGGAGATTAAGAAAGCAGAAGAAAAAGTTGAAGAAGAAGTTGTTGAGTAAATTAAATTATTTTTTCTTTTTGTTTAAAACTCCAAACGTCTCCTAATAATTTTCTTTTTATTATAGGAACCATCATCCCTTTAAAAAAAGCATATAGTCTTGTTAGTTTTTCTTTTCTTTTAAAGTTTCCTTTTTTGTAGTTGTCCCATCTGAACTCCTGTATTTCATCTCCTGTTAATCCTGATAAGTCAAGTTCAGGCAGGAGATTTCCAACTCTCCCTATACTTTTATAATCATGATGTTCATCTCCTCCTGCGAGCATAGGAAGATAGGCTCCATTTCTATAACCTGCTTTTCTGACAAACTCTTTTGCAAACAGATTTGATGGAAACTGCCACCACGTATTCATGCTGTTAAATACTTCAACTCCATCAACCATCTGAACTGCTTCTCTCAATTCATTTCTGTATTTCCCGTCAAAAACAAAGCTGTATTGCATATGTTTTAAGAAGGGAAGATATACTGGAACATACCTTGTAAATGGGTGTTCTAGTATTGCTTTTCCATTATTTTTTTTGATTAATTCAATTGTTTTTCTCATATCCTGGCCTGCTTCAAGCAATCTATCGCAGCATTCTGCTGTTATGTGGGCTCCTTGTTCTGTTCTTATTTCCTGAGAGACATACAGGATTGTTTTTCTGCCTTTTGAGGATACTGTATATGTTGAATTTCCTAATCTCTTAATCTCAAATTCCCTTGGATTTGAATCAGCCAGTCTTTCCAAATCTTTTGGTTTTAGCGCATATCCAAATCTATTATGATTCCAGTTTGTGATTGAACAGAAATCTGTGTTGCTAACTAAGTGAAACAATAAACCGCTTATATCTTCTTTATCTGGGTGTGAGTGAGGATTGTCTAATCGGTTGTATTTCATTATAATCTCTCTTCTACAGACCATCTCTGGTCTTTATATCTTGCTCTCTTTTTTATCTGTGCAGAAATTGTTAATTTTTGATTTCATGAAATTTTATAAGTAATTTCCCTTTATTAAATCTTTCTGTAAATTACTATTTATAAGTGGTGTTGCATAAAAGAATAATTTAAAAGTCTTGGTTATTAGATATTAAAAAAGGTGATTTGTAATGCTTTGGAAAACACATCTGGCATTTGGATTCTTTAGCGGCTTAGTTATGATGCCATTTGTTACTACAGGAAATATTTATGTTTATTTTATGCTTGTTCTTTTTGGAGCTGTTCTGCCTGATATTGACAATCCAGATTCAAAAGTTGGAAGGAATATAAAGATTATTGGAAGGATTTTCAGGCATAGGGGGATATTCCATTCGCTTATTGCAGGAGTTCTTCTTGGATGGCTTCTTTGGACGTTTGTAGGGCATCAATACGGCATTGCATTATTTGTTGGCTATGCCTCACATCTGTTTATCGATGGATTTACAAAAATGGGAATAAACTTTCTTCATCCTTTTTCAAAACTGCACCTTTCTGGTTTTATAAAAACAGGCACAGCAGGAGAATGGATTGTATTTGGGATGATTATTTTTGGCATTTTGTATAAATTGGGGGTATTTGGATGGTTTGCTTAGGTGATTTTTTTAAGTCTGCCTGCAGGCAATAATTTTATAAATCCTGATTGTTTCGCAGCTCCTATGTCATCTGATTATCCTGGGCTAACTGCAGATTCAATAATAAAATTAGAGATGCTTATTGGAATGTGGGAGATTGAACCAGCAGACAGGAAAAACATTCCCGAGCCATGCCCTGTATTTGAGACAGAGGAATCTTATGAAGAAGAAACTACAAAAGACACAGAGTTTGCAGAATATGGGGGCAGCAATTCCCTGACTAACCAGCTCAGGAAAATATCAAAAGAAAACCCTTTTGCATCAGCAGAATATATTGCTGAAGATTATGGGATACCTGTTATTTTTGCACACAAATTAATGCACCTAATAAGGGATGTTGATATGTTCCGCTTAAAAGACAAACATG
>JAHWIL010000009.1 GCA_019322545.1 Candidatus Woesearchaeota archaeon | reverse complement strand
GTAGAATGTTCTCTTCTCCATTTAATCAGCCTAGCACGCCATATCTCAGGCATTTGCTGTTTTGGCTTTTGCCATAGCTTTTTTATATACTTGTATGCTGCCATTAAAATCAACTCTGAGATTCAGGTTGCAAAGCCCACATTTCTCATTTGTCAAAAACCACTATAGTTTTTGATGCTCGGAATTTCACAACCAGTGGTTTTCGAGCATGTTTGAAACGCTCTGCGATTCTAACAAACCAGAAATTCGCTTTGCGAATTTCTTAGTTCAACAGATTCCACCTTGATTATAATGTATATGGTGGAATTCCGTTGTTTAAAGGAATTATCATTTCTTTATAAAGTTTATGCCTCTATTCAATAGGGAAAAATAATCTTTTTAAAGAGCCCTTATTATTAGATACTTAGATGATAGACAAGGATGATATGCTTAGCATTCTTAACCAATTTCAGGAGCAATGCAAAGAAGCAGTAAAAATAGCCAGAAAAGCCAAAATAAGGATAAAAGGCAGGATTACAAATATTGTTTTATGCGGGGTAGGGTGCTCTGGAACTGCAGCTGGTGCTGCAAAAGCGCTTGAAAAAAAGATACCAATTTCAGTAATCAAGGATTATAAAACACCTTCTTATGTTGATAAAAACAGCCTTGTATTCATATTGACTTGTTCAGGAACAGCAGAAGAAACTCAGTCATGCTATGCAGATGCAAAGAGGAAAAAGGCAAATATTGTCGTGGTGACAAGCAATGAAAAGTTTGCAAAAAAAGAGAAAAACACAATATTGATTCCAGGAGGAATTTTACCAAGACTTTCTTTTGGGTATATGTTCCTTCCTATTGTTGTTGTGCTTCAGAAATATAGATTAATACCTAATCAAGACTTTGCAGAGGCGTTAAGAATAATAGTGCCTAAAATATGCAGCAGAGAGGGCTTTATGATATCAAAACTGCTCAGAAACAAGATGCTCCTGATTTATTCATCTCCTGATTTTGAAGCTATTGCATACAGAATAAAACTAATGGTAAATGAGAATGCAAAACAGGCAGCATTTGCAAATACAATCCCGGAAATCAGCTACAGTGAAATAATAAGCCTGAAAAAGCAGACAAAGAAATTCCAAATACTTCTTATAACTGACTCAGCAGACCATCCCCAGATAAAGAAGAGGATGGAGGTTCTGAAAAAAATAATAAGAAAAAAGGCAAATGTAACTGAATTTCCAATAAAAGGGAAATCCCTTCTCGCAAAACTGCTTTACTCTGTCTATGTCGGGGATTACCTGTCATATTACCTTGCATTGATGTATAAGGAAGACCCTACACCAACAGGTTTAATAGAAGATTTTAAGGAAAAGATGAAGCAAAGGTAACTGATTCATTCTCAAATTGAAAAATTTTAAAAATCACACTGCATCAACATTCTTATGACACAAGAATTGCCTGAAAACTGGTATCGTGATTATTCTCATGTAAAACTGGCTATAATCGGGGCAGAGGGAACTGCAGCAAACCTTGAGCATGCAGTAGGACGCTATGAGAGAGAAGGGAAAATAAAACTAGACCTTAGTCCAAAAATCCCGCAGGGAAACTATGATATGTGGGTCGGCAATATCTATGAGCCGGAAAATGTCTGCACGCTTCAGGCATGCCAGAACAATGATGGGACAGAAAATCCATATACAACAATTGTATGCACTGGCATAAAAGAAAGCGCTATTAAAGCAGTCCTTGAGTTTTCAGCAATATGCAGGTTTGAAGCAGGAAAGCCATCAGAGGGATTTATTGCCAGTCTATGCGACCAAATGCTGTTTAGAGAGCTTTATGATGACATGTATGGGAGGTTTAAGCTTCGCGAGATTATGTCAAAAGAAAAGGCACATGAATTTTCACTTGAGATACTTGCTGAATCATTAAAAAGACAACAGAAGAATTATGAGCAGCCTGGTTTTCCCCCAATATCATCTAACTGAATAATAAACTTTTAAAATCCCGGCACTATCTTTATTCTTAGGGGGGAATTTATGTTAATCAAATCAATTAAACTGGAAAATATCCGCAGTTATACAAAACAGGAGATTAATTTTCCATCCGGCTCAACCCTTCTTTCAGGAGATATTGGCTCGGGAAAATCAACAATTCTATTGGCACTTGAATTTGCATTGTTTGGCATCTGCGGAAAAGCTCTTCCAGGAAGTTCTTTGCTTAGAAATGGAAAAAACACAGGCGCTGTTGAAGTAAAGCTAAGCATAAATGAAAAAGACATTATAATAAAAAGAACACTGAAAAGAACAAAAGATTCAGTAACTCAGAGCGCAGGTTATATTGTAAAAAGCGGGATAAAAAAAGATGCAACAGCAGTTGAATTAAAGGCATCTGTACTGGAGCTATTGGGATATCCAAAAGAGCTTTTGACAAAAACAAAGAACATTGTTTACAGGTTTACTGTTTACACACCCCAGGAAGAGATGAAGCAGATATTACTGGAGCCAGAAGAAACCAGAATGGATACATTGAGAAAGGTGTTTGGAATTGACAGATACAAGAAAATAAAAGAGAATACAGGCATATTTGCAAAGCAGTTAAAGGAAAAGATAAAACTTGGACAAGGGGAAATACTTGATTTAAAAGAAAAAAAGGCGCTTAAGATTGGATATAATAAAGAGATAAGAGAAATAAGCAAAAAAATAAAGGAAATAACTCCAAAACTTGATAAACTGAATAAATCTGTTTCTGAAAAAAAGAAATCAATTGAAAAAATTGAATCAGATATGCAGGAATTCAATAAATTAAGGAATGAGCTGGATAAACTGGATATTGAACTCAGGATAAAGGTTGAGCAGAGAAATAATAATAATGTTGAAATGGAAAAAATTGACATACAGGTAAAAGACATCCAGAAAGAGCTTTTGAAAGAACTGCCGAATATTGATGAATTGAAAAAATCAATGCAGGAAAAACTTTTGCAGATGTCGCAGAAAGAGAGGCTTCTTAATGGAGTTGCAGAAAAGATAGGAGAATATAATGCAGTGATAAAAAATGCAGAAAACGTAAAGCAGAAAATACTGAATATTGCAAGATGCCCAACCTGCGAGCAGAATGTCTCAAAAGAGCACAAGGATTCTATTCTTTCAAGAGAGAATTCAAAAATATATGATTCCCAGGGAAATATCAATGCCCAGAAACAGCACGAAGCACTTGAAAAGGAGAGGTTGAATCAATTAAAGCAGGAATATGATGTTCTGCAGGTAAAAGAAACAGAGATAAAGCTTGCTGATTTGAAAAGAAAATCACTTCTTGAAAAAAAGGTGAAAATTCAGGAGCTTGTTAATATGCAGGAGCAGATAAAAAACAATATTGGAAAAATAAATTCACGAAAGATTGAGCTTAATGGATTAATTGAAAAATATTCCGGAATTGAAGAAGAGCATAAAAAAATAAAGCCAGAGCTTGACAAACTGCAGTCAGAAGAAAGGCAGGCTGAGCTTGAAAAAAATAGTTTTGAAAGCAAAAAACTGCAGATTGAAAAAACTCTTGAACTTGTAAAGCAGGAAATTGAAAGAAAACTGAAAACAAAAGAAAAAATAAAATATTATTCTGAACTGCACAACTGGCTTAATGAGCATTTTATCAAATTAATGTCTGTTATTGAAAAGCATATCATGGCAAAAGCTCATTATGATTTTAATGAAATTTTCCAGCACTGGTTTAATATCCTGATTGAAGATGAAACACTCAACATACGGCTGGATGACAAATTCACGCCGGTTGTTGAGCAGAATGGATATGAAATCTCCATAAACCATCTCAGCGGAGGAGAAAGAACTGCGGCAGCGCTTGCATACAGGCTGGCATTGAATAAAGTCATAAACGAGATGATGTCAGAGATAAAAACAAGAGACATCATAATTTTGGATGAGCCGACAGACGGCTTTTCAACAGAACAATTAGACAGGGTTAGAGATGTTCTGGAACAGATTAATGCAAAACAGGCAATCATAGTTAGTCATGAGACCAAGATAGAGACATTTGTGGATAATGTTATCAGAGTGAATAAGAACGAGCATGTGAGTGAGATTGGAATATAAAACAACCAATAACTTTTTAATTAGATTTCCTTTTTCCCGGACATTATGGACAAACAGGAACAAGTAAAGGAAGCGCAGGATGCTGCTAAAAGGTTCATAAGTTCTATGAATGAATTAG
>JAHWIL010000087.1 GCA_019322545.1 Candidatus Woesearchaeota archaeon | reverse complement strand
TTCAGGATGCAGAAAACAATACGGAATATAAGCATCTGCAACAGATAAATCCTTTGGTATGAAACTCTCCAGCATATCTGCTACTATGCTGCCAAAGGAATATTTTAATTCCGGACTGCGTATATGTTCAATTAGTGCGTGATACTGCCTGAAATAATCCTCCGGCTTATAGACAGCTTCATCGCAGCTGTCAAGATTTGTCATTAACCTGCTTTTTGCTTCAAGCAGCTCCTCTATCTCTTGTTTTGATTTTCCTTCAAATGAGGATGTTTTAACATGCTTTTCTAAGAAATCCCTGACATTTACATTTTTTAATTTAAAAAATAATTGTTTTAAGTATCTAAAAACTGAAGATTCTGAAACTTCGGTAAATGAAAAATCCTTGGGCAGAGGTGAAATCTGGGATAGACTGCTATGATGGGTTTCTAATTCAGGGCTTTTAAGAATCTGCTCAGCACCATCTTCATCAAGATTCCTGCTTACATATTCTCTTACTGTTTTAACTCCTATAAACCCCAATGCCATCTGCCTGACATATCTGCCAGCAGGGGTTTTAAAATTAGCTATCATATCTGCAGGCATCCTGTATTTTTCACAAAGGTCTCCTGGAATGATTGTTAATGGCAAATCTGATTCAAAAACAAGCTTTGCTGCAAGAGGGTCGTGCAGTACATTATGCTCCAGATTGCCTTTGCTTGAGAAACGGCAGCCCATGACATAGACTCTTTCTATGTTTTTTGCTGAATCCGGATAATCCTGAAGCAGTCCTGCAATATTTGTTAATGGCGCAATGCTGAAGATAATATATTTTTCTTTTGATAATCTCTCTGCAAGGTCTTCAACACCATTTGGAATTATTCCTGCATTCTCAATTTTTTTGAATCTAATATCATTAAATATTTCGGTTTCTTCGTCATCTATGAATTCATCAGCTACATAACAGCTTTCAAAAAAGGTATAAGGTTTGACAAGCGAATTTAATGATTCTGATTCACCTGCTGCCACATCAATATTCCTGCCAGACAAATCAATCATGTGTTTTGCAATAAATGACCTTGCTATGATATCTCCATTTACAGTGTATATTGCTTTTAGATTGATTTTACTGTTCAGCATAGTCATCAGCGCAAGAGCATCATCTATGTCTGAGCCAATGTCTGTTGAAAGCAGGATTTTTTCAGTCATTTTTTATCTTCCAGCATCTGCTCCAATTTTCTAACAGCTTTGTCAAATTGTCCATATCCTAGTTTTCCTGGATAATAAATCTCATTATAGCCGTCTGGCACATTCCAGATTCTTGTTCCCATGCCTGCCCCTGTGCCTTCAGGAACCGGATTCCAGCTTACAACAAGGTCTATTTTATTTGGATTGTATTTTTGCAGTTCTCTTAACACTCTTGTGGTTGTTCTTCCGCTGACTACATCTTTGTCAAAAACAACCAAATCCTTTCCTTCTAATTCTTCTGGCACAACTTTTTCACGCCATCTGAATGTTGCGCCTCTGCTGTTTCTATGTGACTGGGCAATCCTTGTTTCTAATCCAAATAAATCAAAGATATAAGTTAGGTAAAGCCCTCCTTTTGCTATTCCAATTCCAATGTCATATTTATCAGCCAGATGATAAGCCATGTTTGTATCCTCGCCTGTGTTAAAAGAAACAGCGCCTCTGAAACCTCTTTTAGACAGCCATTTTTTAAATCTTTTATCAGCTTTTTTAATTGTTGTTTTTCCTATGTATTCTCCAAATTCTAAAGAAGACAGGTCATGGTCTACTTCCTGAATAGCCATCATAACCTTAAACATATTTTTCCTGTCTCTTAAATATTCAAAAGCTATAAGTGAGGTTGACAGAAAGCCGGGTGTTTGAAAAGCTTTCTCTCCAACAATCCTGAGATTTTCCCTGTCATCAGTTATCCTGAAGGCATCAAGGGCACATACTAATTCTCCTATTTCAAGAGCTTTTTCTCCAACAATCCTGATTTTTTCTTTGTCACCAATTTGATTGTAAGCTCTCAAAGCAGAACCCATTTCTTTTTCTTCAAGGGCAGTTTTGCCTAATCTATACAGGTCTTTATGCAATTCTTCAGCAGAGCTGTATCTGCCATGTTTCTGTTTTCCTAATATTCTATAAAGTAACTGGTTTGTTTTGTTGTCTTTCATTTTTTACTTATAAATTAGAAGTAAATCTGATTTATAAATATTTCGGAGAAATAATCACTTGTCAGTTATGACATTAACTGCACAAAGCGAACATCATAATCAAAATTGTTGTATCCATAGGCAAAGGAATTATTGTCAATGCTGTCAAGGCACAGCACACGCAGTTCGTCTTTATCTGCTTTGCTTTTGTCCCCTACTTCATTTTTATTTATCTTGTTTATAACCCAGAAGCCCATTGATTCATTCTTTTTTATTAAATCAAAAACAATGTCTGCGTAGTTTTTAAGCAATGCCTTATCATCTTCAAGAGCAGTAATCCATGCAGGATGTTCCAAAACCTTAGATTTGTTTAATAACTCATCGTATCTTGCCTCGTCATGGTCTAATTCAACACCAGCCATAGAATCATAATCAACTGGCAGATCTTCTTTAACATTTTTATCAATCATAATTAATTCTTTGCATAAAGGAATAATCTTGAATCTTGTGCTATTTGCCCTGTATACTACGCCTGTGCAGGAGCTTAGCCATGCGTTGAATAATATTAATCTTTCTTCTTTGGTTCTTTCTGAGCCATCCGGGTTCTTCAGTGTTTCATAATCAGCAATCTTTGCCTCGATATTTTCCCTGAATGTCAGCGGTCTTATTATTTTTTCTCCACTCTCTTGTTTAAATAAAGGATGCAGTCTAGTTGCAGAATCCCTTAATGCGTGAACTCCCATTGCATAGGTATCTGCCCTGGGTGTTATTTTATATCTGACAACCTTTTCTATTTCCTTGCTTTCTGAAGTACTTGTAGGCATAACCTACCTCTTAAGACCTGTTTATATTTAAATATTTCTGATTATTTACAGAATAAATCCTGCTTAGAATTCTTTGTCAATTGCATTAAAATACTCCCTTACTCTGTCAACAACAGAGGGGATTATCAGTTTTTCAACTTTTTCTGTCATAATCTCATTTAATTTGAGATTCTCCATTATCCTGTAATTATTTGAGGTCTTTTCAATAATAAGCAAATCACGAAGCCGTTTAAGCTGTCTTCTGATATTGGAAGAAGCAACTCCAAGCAAAGGAAGATTTTTTTCCTTTCTGAAATTAATAACATTATCGCGGACTTCTTCAGAATTCATTTCTTTTTTCTTTTTAAGAAGAACATGGAGAACATCAACAATAACATCCCTTGAATCTCCTGGCTGCAGCAAACCAATACTCAAACAGAATTTTCTTACAAGCTGCCTTCCTTTGAGATTGGGCTTCTCGTATCTTCGAAGAGTAATCTCAGATAAAGGAATATCTCTTGATATTTTTGCCATGTAAACACCTAAATATTATAAGAAATAACTGATATTTAATAGTTTTGATTATTTAATCTGCTCTAAAATAATATCCTTTATTTCATCTGCTTTGCCGCAGATATAACTTCTTTTTTCTTCTGTTGTGACAACCCTGATTGCAAAGGCATCTTTATGGCTATTGAACAGCATTGTCCTGTGATTAGGGTATTTTTCAAATAATGAATACCATCCTTCATTTAAAGAATACAGACAGACATCTTTTGGCATTAGTCTTCCTGCAAAAGGCATTGCTGCGATAAGCAGGTCGCCTTGTTCAACTCCCATCTCTTTTGCAATAGTATCCTCCAGATTACTAATATTTCTGACATCTTTGTATGTTTCATCAAATCTCTTCATCTCTTCTTCTGATAAACCAAAAACAGCAATCGGCTTTCCTGCAATTCTTTCTTCTTTTTCATAGCCTTCAATCTTAAATACAACAGATGTTTTCAGGGTGTCCCTAAATCTTAACCTGTCATAATAAAGTTTTTTTGCTAATCTGCTTTTAGTAAAATAAAATAAAAGTTCAAGACCAGCATCATTTAAACTTAATAAATCAAAGCCAGTCCTGTTTTCAATGGCATTAAACAATCTTTCAGACCTTGTGCCATATAATAGTTCAGAATCAGGCTCATGCCTTAATAAGCCCTT
>JAHWIL010000086.1 GCA_019322545.1 Candidatus Woesearchaeota archaeon | reverse complement strand
TATAAAAAGCTTTCGTATCTATGCAAGAGTCATATCAAAATCAAAACATTTAAATATTTCAAACATTAAAATAAAAATATCACTTCAAAGAGGGGATTATTATGGGCATATTTTCAAAATTTAAAGAAAAAATAACAAAGGACGCTGATTTTGAAGGCGAAGGAGAGGATTATGTTGAAGTTGGTCCTGAAATTCAGGAAGGGAAATCTAAGATTATTGTAAGGCCTTTTGTAATGGAGGACTTTGAGGATATAAAACCTATTCTGGATTCTCTTCGGGAAGGCTATACAATTGCGCTTGTTAATATCAGACCGCTTAAAGACAAGGACATCATTGAGCTGAAGCGGGCAATCAACAAATTAAAGAAAACAACTGATGCAATTGAAGGCGACATCGCAGGATTCGGAGAAGACTATATTGTTGTCTCGCCGGCATTTGCGCAGATTTACAGGTCAAAGCAGACAGAAGAAGTCCGGGAAACGCCTTCAGCACAGGAATAATTTTTCTTTTTAATTCTTATTTTTTTTATTTCTAATATTAAACTTCCGTAATCTTTTTAAACTGATTTATTCTCCAGATTATGTAGTGGCGGAAGTAAATAATTGATTAATAATTCCGCCACTATATCAGGAAAACACAAAGTATTTTTGATTAATTTTTTGTGTTCTCCGCTATAAGGTGGAAAGCTATGCATGAACTAAAAAACCAGATGTGTCCGGTCTGCAGAAAGAAGACACTTACACTAATAGAAGATGAAAGAGAAGTTCCTTTTTTTGGAAAGCTCCGCATATTTTCAATGACCTGCGTAAGCTGCAAATACCACAAAGCAGATGTTGAGTCAGAGGAAAGCAAGGAGCCTTCAAAATATTCAATTGAAATATCCTCCTCAGATGATATGAAAATAAGAGTTGTTAAATCATCAGAAGCAACAATAAAAATTCCGCATGTTGCAACAGTGTCTCCGGGAGTTGCATCACAGGGTTTTGTGACAAATATTGAAGGCGTATTAAACAGGATAAAAAGAAACATTGAATCTGCGCGTGATGCAGAGGAAAATCCAGATGCAAAGAAAAAAGCAAAGCGCATGTTGAAAAAACTGCAGAAAGTCATGTGGGGCAGGGAAAAAATGAAATTGATTATTGAAGACCCTTCAGGAAATTCTGCAATCATATCTGAAAAAGCTGTAAAAAGCAAACTAAAGGGATAATCATGAAAAAACTACATACAAGGCAAAAAAGAAAATTAGATTTGACTTCAAGCAAAACAGGAAAAGACCTTATCAAGAAAAGAAAGAAACGACCAACGTCATTCAGGACAGAAACAGCAGCCCATGCATGGGCAGAAAAGCGCAAATATAAAAAAGACACTTACAAGTTAATCAAAGTCAAGAAAGGAAAAAAATTTCAGGTTAAGAAAATTTGATTGGGTGGTACTATTAAAATAGGAATTATAGGCGGTTCAGGACTTGAAAATCCTGATATTCTGGAGAATGCAGAGAGCAAAGAAGTTGAAACTCAGCATGGGAAAGCATACATAACATCAGGAAAAATAAAAGATACAGATGTTGTTCTGGTTGCGCGCCATGGGAAAGAGCATACAATAACTCCAACAAATGTTAATTTTCGCGCAAATGTTTCTGCTTTGAAAGAGGCAGGATGCACTCACATAATTGCAACAACTGCTGTCGGTTCTTTAAGAGAAGAGATTGGGCGCGGTGATTTGGTTATTCTTGACCAGTTTATTGACTTCACAAGACACAGGCCAATTACTTTTCATGAAAAATTTGAACCTCATGATGCAAAACATTGTGCAATGTCAGAACCGTTTGACAAAAATTTAAGAAATGTTTTAATTGAAACATGTGAAGAGCTTGGAATCAAATATCATCCAAAAGGAACTGTTATTACAATAGAAGGCCCAAGATTATCAACAAAAGCAGAAAGCAGGATGTTCAGGCAGTGGGGAGCAGATGTAATCAACATGTCTGTTGCAGTTGAGGCAATACTTGCAAATGAAGCTGGACTGCCTTATGCTGCTGTTGCAATGAGCACAGATTATGACTGCTGGAAAGAAGATGAAGCACCAGTAACATGGGAAGATATTTTGAAAGTTTTCAAAGACAATGCTGATAAAGTAATAAAATTACTGATTGAGGTTATACCAAAATGCCGCATACACTAAAACCAAAAATAAGAACAGTTCCTCATTTTCCAAAGCAAGGTGTAATGTTTCGCGATATTACTACTTTGCTGAAAGATGCAGAGGGATTCAACCATATGGTTGACTTGTTTGTTGAAAGATACAAAGACAACAAGCCAGATGTTGTTGCAGGCATTGAATCAAGAGGTTTTATTATCGGCAGTGCGCTGGCTCATCGTTTAGGGCTTGGATTTGTTGCAATAAGAAAACCAAACAAGCTTCCTGCAGAAAAAGAATTTGTTGAATATAAAACAGAATATTCAACAGATAAGATTGAAATCCATAAAGATTCAATAAAACCAGGCACGAATGTTCTGATTATAGATGACCTGATTGCAACAGGAGGCTCGGCACTTGCAGCATGCCAGCTGATTGAAAAACTTGGTGGAAAAGTAATGGAATGCGCTGTTGTAATTGACCTGCCTGATTTAAAAGGAAGCGAGAAAATTCAGAATTCCGGATACAAGGTTTTCAAATTGATTGACTTTGAAGGAGAATAGAAAAAAATAAGAAAAAATCAGCGCCCATAACCAAGGCATACTTTTTTTCCCTGCTCAGAATAGATATCACTTACAATTATTTCATCGCACATGCTTGCATCCCCTGTTATCTCAACATATCCTGCAACACAATAAGAATATGCTGTTTGTTTTTCTCCAAAAGATTCTGCATCCCTTATTGGCTCGCATTCAGTTATATCATCATGTTTTGCTGCAACACCGCCGTAGCATTCATATCTTTTCTTTGCCATCTGAATAGTGCTGCAGTAATAACTATTATCCTCAGCATATGCAAGCACCTTATAGCATTCTGCCTGTGATGATACTGATTTTGTGTATATTGCGCATATTTCCTTTATTTCATCTACTGTCAAATCAACACCTAAGGAATCATAACATCCCTTAAACAATGTCTCTGCATGATTGCACCACTCAACTTCATTAAATTTATTTGCATATGCATACATGCATGTTCCCTTGTTATGCTCTGTGCTGCAGTAGTCCAAAGGATTAAAATAATGTGTTAATCCGATTATGTGCCAGCCGTCAGTTCCCTCTGCAGCTTCAATTAAAGATACTCTTTTAGAAGTTCCGTCATAGAATCTAACCATAACAGAGAATTTTGCTGTTGAATCTCTTACATCATAATATACCTGCTTTATTGATTTAAAATAGCTGAACTCCCTCCCGAAAAGATAAGCAAATTTTTTTGCAGGAAGCTTCTCTCTCAGATGAGAAGCAAACAAAGCATGCATTTCTTCATGTCTTCCTGAGCCCCATAAGTCAATAAATGTGCTTATTAAATCCTCTGGTGTTTCAAAAACAACAGGAACTGCCGGTATCTCAGTTACAGGCGGTTCAGTTATCTCAGGTTCTTTTTTGTCCAGGAGCTCTTTTTCAATACATCCTGCAAGAAAAATAGACATTATTGTTATTAATATGATAATTATGACAAATCTTTTCATACACTATGCACCTCTTTAAACATGTAGAAATTAACTGAAGTTTTTAAAAGTTTCTAAAATAAAAAGAAAAAAAGATGCTTGGAAATTGAAAATTTCCGGCACCCCTTTTACCAGTGGAGCTTAAAATCCAGCTTCTTGTTTAAGTTCTTCAATCTTGTCTGTTTTCTCCCATGTAAAGTCAGGGTCATCTCTTCCAAAGTGCCCGTATGCAGATGTCTTTTTGTATATAGATCTTCTAAGATTCAGATGCTCAATAATTCCTGCTGGCTTTAATGGAAATATTTTTCTGACTGCTTCTGTCAGCTTTTCATCAGAAACCTTTCCTGTTCCAAATGTGTCAACAAGGACTGAAAGAGGGTCGGCAACTCCGATTACATAAGCAAGCTGAACTTCGCATTTGTCTGCCAAACCTGCTGCTACAATATTCTTTGCAACATATCTTGCCATGTAGCTTGCGCTTCTGTCAACTTTAGAAGGGTCTTTTCCTGAAAAAGCTCCTCCTCCATGGCTTCCGTGCCCGCCATATGTATCAACAATAATTTTCCTTCCTGTAACTCCTGAATCTGCTGCAGGTCCTCCCATAACAAACTTTCCTGTTGCATTTACATAAATCTTGGTATTGTCATCAATCCATTCACCGCAGATTGGCTTTATAACTTCTTTGGTAATGTCTTCCCTTACCTGCTCTTCAGAAACATCTGCACTATGCTGTGTTGCAATAACAATGTATTCTGCTCTCCTTGCCTTGCCGTCTTCATATTCAATAGTTACTTCTGATTTTCCGTCTGGCCTCAGATAAGGAAGAATTCTTCTTTTTCTCACTTCAGCCAGTTTCATTGTTAATTTGTGCGCAAGGTTAATTGGCAAAGGCATGAATTCTGGTGTTTCATTTGTTGCAAATCCAAACATCAGTCCCTGGTCTCCTGCACCTTGTTCTGTAAATGCCCCTTTTCCTTCATCAACACCCTGTGCAATATCTGGGCTTTGCTCATGTATTGCTGTTAATACAGCACAACCCTGCCAGTCAAAGCCTACTTCCGGGTCAGTATATCCAATATCTTTTATTGTGTCCCTTATTACTTTTGGTATGTCAACATATGTTTTTGTTGTAACCTCTCCTGCAACAAGGCACAAGCCAGTTGTTACAAGTGTTTCAACTGCAACCCTTGACATTGGGTCGTCTTTTATCATAGCATCCAGAATAGCGTCAGAAACATGGTCGCATACCTTGTCAGGATGCCCTTCTGTCACGCTTTCAGATGTAAAAAAGTGTTTTGTCATTTTAAGCTACCTCCTCAATTATTTTAATAAATGAAACAAAGAACAACTTATTTTTAAAGTTAATTGACAGAAATATTCCAAAAAGAATAAACCTAATTTTGGATAAAAAAATACTTTTTTGGATAAATGAAACAAAAATTCTTAAATACTACTTATATCTTTTAAATACTCTCATTAAGGAGAATCATAATTAACATTCCTATATCAAAAAACCAAAAGAAAATAATAAAGCTGCGAGCCTTCAAAACAAGAAACTGTTATCAAAAAAAGAAACAGTCTCTCTCATGTTTTTCTTGGGCAAGCTGTTATAAAATCTTTCAGAAAAAAACCATCATTAAAGAAATAGGTTTTCCTGAAAAGATTAAGCTAAAGCAGCAGGAAAAACCCGGAAAG
>JAHWIL010000085.1 GCA_019322545.1 Candidatus Woesearchaeota archaeon | reverse complement strand
ACCATTCCTATTGCAGTGCTTCCCTGCTTGACAGTTTTCTTAGCATATTCTACCTGTAATAATCTTCCTTCAGGGCTGAACATTGTAATTGCCCTGTCATATCCCATTAATTGATGCGGCATCGGTTGCATTGTAAATTACCTCCTTTAGCTGGCCATATATTTTGATTCAGCTTTTTTTAATATTCCGCTTAAGCCTACACTTCTGACAACAGCTTTCTTTCCTTTTAGTTTGTCAATCATTGCAAGTGCTGACTTAAGTTCATGAACATGTTTGTGATTAACCTTGATTATTCCTTTCTGCCTGTTTGGCTTGAATTTATCATTCAATATCCTTATATTTGCTTTTGCCATCCCTAAATTTCCTATTAATTCAGTCATTTTTGTCTTTATCTGTCCTGAGACAGCTTTAATATCACGAATCTTATTATCTGAGATTATCTCAAATACAAGATACCTGTTCTTTTCCTTTAATGCAGGCAAAAGTGATTTCAATCGTTTCTTAACTTTAATCACCATAAAACAGCTTTCGTTAGCCGAGAAATAAGTTCTCTCTCATTTCTCTCTCTCTCGCAATACCAGAAATACGCTCATTATATATAAAGGTTGCTGTTAAAATTCTGTTTGAAAAAATTCATATAAAAAAAATAAAAGAAAAAAGAAAAAAAGAATGTTTATTCTGCAGCTGCTGTTGAGCAGACAAGCAATTCAGTTTCAGTTACAACTTTTCCGCTTACTTTCTCGCTTATTTGGACTGTGTTTTCTGCTCTTAGTGCCTTGACAGGTGTTATCGTGCATGTTGCACTTGTTCCTGCTTCAAGCTCCAGTGCTGTGCATTCAAAGAATTCTGGATTTGTTACAAGGCCGTTTATTATAAAAGTAATGTCCTTGCCAATCTCCATTGTTCCTGCTTCTTCAATATTATACACAGTAACTTCTATGTTGCCGTCAATACATGCCAAATCAGAGAATATCTTTGTTGGCATTGGTTTAACAGCTTCCTCTGCAGCTGCTTCTTCAGCTGCCTCTGCTGCCTCTGCTGCCTCTTCTTCTTGCACCTTGCATCCATTTAATAGAAACATAACTCCAATTGCAATGATGCAAAGCAAAAGTATCTTTCTCATTCTATCACCTTTAGATATTGATTATCAATAAAGTAATAGAATTACTATATAAAGTTTGCTATTCTCCTCTTATAATGTTTAACAATTCGTCTTTTTTTTCTTCCATGAGTTCTTTTGATTTTGCCTCAAGATTCAGTCTCAGCAGAGGTTCTGTATTTGAAGCCCTGACATTAAACCACCAGTCATCATAATCAATCCTGATTCCGTCAAAATCAAGAACACGCAAAGCACCATGCCTGTATTTTTTCTTTATCTCCTCAATCTTTGCCTGCTTGTCTTCAACTTCTGAATTTATTTCTTCAACTGCAAAGTATTTTCTGTACGGCTTCAGAATCTCGCTTGCAGATTTTTCTTTGTCAGAAATCATCTGCGTGATTATCAATGCAGCGATAATGCCTGAATCAGCATAATAATTGTCCCTGAAATAATAATGCCCTGAATGTTCTCCTGCAAAAATTGCATTTTTCTCGCGCATCAGGTTCTTTATGATAGAATGCCCTACAGGGACAATAACTGCTTTTCCTTTATTTGCTTCAATTGTTTCAGGAACAATCCTGCCAGTTACAATATTGTGAAGTATAACTGAATTTGGATGTTTTTCAAGAAGTTTTTTTGCAACAAGCGCAGTTATAACAGATGAATTTATCAAATCCCCTTTTTCATCAATAAAAAATACCCTGTCTGCATCTCCGTCAAAAGCCATTCCAAAATCTGCTTTTTTTTCAATGACTGTTTTCTGCAAATCAGCAAGGTTTTTTGATTCAATCGGGCTTGGGACATGGTTTGGAAAGCTTCCATCCAGTTCAAAATAAAGAGGGATAATCCCGCAGTTTAATTTCTCAAATACTTTTGGAACAATCATTCCAGCCATGCCGTTTCCTGCATCAACAGCAATCTTCAGATTTCTGATTTTATTAGAATCAACAAATGAAAGAACCTTTTTGACAAAATCCTCCATTATGTCTTTTTTTGCAATGCTTCCTTTTTTATCAGAATCAATAAATTTATTTTCCTTAACAAGCTTTTCAATCTCAAATATGCCTGTCTCGCCTGAAAGTGCAACTGCATTTTTTTTCATAAACTTCATGCCATTCCATTCAGGAGGATTATGAGATGCAGTTATCATTATTCCTCCTTCATACCCATAGCAACCAACTGCAAAATAAACCATATCAGTGCTGCAAAGCCCTATATCAATAACATCTGCGCCAGAATCAGTTATTCCTTTTGCAAGCGCATCAAAAATATTTTTAGAACTCAGCCGCATGTCCCTCCCGATAACACAGTTTTTGCATCCAGTTAATCTGGCAAAAGCCCTGCCTATTTTATATGCAGTCTCTTCATTTAAATCAGAAGGATAAATTCCCCTTATGTCATATGCTTTATATATTCCTGCCATCTTGAAATTCCTGTTCTGCCAGCCTGTATTTCTCTAGAGTATCTGTTGGAATCCAATATCCCCTATGCTTGTGGGCATAAACATTTCCCTGCTCAACAATTTTTTCAAAACAATCCCTTTCAATAGATGACTTTCCATCAGGAAGAATATCAAGAACATTTGGCTCTATGATAAACGCGCCTGTGTTTATCAGATTAGAAGGAGCATCTTCTCTTTTTGGTTTTTCTACAAAAGATAAAATTCGTTCATAATCAAGTTTTGCAACACCAAAATATTCAACATCTT
>JAHWIL010000084.1 GCA_019322545.1 Candidatus Woesearchaeota archaeon | reverse complement strand
GTTTTCTCATGTCTGGTTTTCCTTTGACAACAGAGCCGAGTATCAAATCTCCGACACCGCCTGCAGGATACCTTCCCTTGACTGTCTTATGTCTTTTTACAGCAAATAGTCTTATTATCTTAGCTCCTGAATTGTCGCAGACAGGAATCAAGCATCCAAAAGGAAGTGCTCTTGTTATCTTTGCTTTTATTGCTTTCATTTGTCAGTTTCCTCTGTTTTCTTTTCCTCATCTGTTGGCTCTTCTTTTTTCTTCTCTTTTGGCTTGGTTTTTGCCTCTTCTAATTCTTCTAGTTTTTCCTTGAACCCGTATTGGGCTCCAAGATTCTCGATTATAACAAAATGCTTTGTTTTTGACAGGGGCCTTGTTTCCATTATTTTTACTTTATCGCCAATTTCTGCATTTATACATTCTGGATTATGAACTCTGATTCTTGTTCTCCTTGTTTCATGCCTTTCGTATTTTGGAATAAAGTATTTTCTTGGCCACTCAACTGTCACAGTTTTATGGATGTCCTTTGCAATAATAGTTCCTGTGAAAGACCTGCCTCTAACTCCAAGTGTGCCGTGAAATGGGCAGTTCTTGTCATTACATTTGCGCCTTGGCGCCTTTGCCTTGATTCCAATGTTTTTTGTTTTTTTTGCTTTCATTGTTTAAACCCTTGGTTTAAGTTTGAAAATCACAAAGCGATTTTCATTGTTTTATTCGTTCTTCCGGCCTGCCAACCAAAATCTCTCCTTTTATTCTGATTTTTTTTCCGCGAAATAAAACATCAATCGTGGCATCTTTTTTCATAATTTTTTTAATGCCAGTTTTTGTTTCAATCATAATCATGCTTTTTGTTTCATCAATGATTTTTCCGTGTATCCCAACATTTGCCTTATTTTTTGCACTGCTGACAGTCGCTGTTAAGCCTATCAGTTCGTGTTTTGTTACATTCTTCATGTTGTTTTCCCACATCGAAAGTTTAATGAATCTCGATGGTTTCTTCAGCAAAACCCAAATCAATCAATATCTTCTTGACATTTGCTTTATGCTTGCCCTGAAGTTCAATCTTGCCTTCTTTCATTGTTCCTCCGCACGCAAGTTTGTTTTTCAGTTTTTTTGACAGGTCCTTTAGGTCTATCTCTTTTTCGTCAATGCCTTCAACAATAGTATATGGCTTTCCGAATTTTTTCTTTACCATGTAAATTTTTATCTTCTGTCTCTCTTTTGCTATTGTCTCGCAAACACAAAGTTCTTTGGGCAGCCCGCATTTTGGGCAAATTTCAGCCATTTATTTATTTCCTCCTTGATTTAATATTGAATATATTCTTGCAATTGTTTTTTTTGTTTGTTTCACCTGCCCGGGACTTTTTGGGATAGTTCCTGTTGCAATCTGGGCATTATGCTTAATCAAATCCTTTTGGAGTTCCTTTAACTTAGCCAAAAGGTCTTCTTTACTTAGTGTTCTCAGTTCCTTTATCTTCAGTTTCTTTCTCTTCTGTTTTTTCTATCTTTTCTTCAGCTGGTTTTTCAGGCACAGGTTCTTCTCCAGCTTTCTCTCCTTCTTTTGCGTCTATAATCGCTTTTGTTTCTCCTTCTCCTTCAGTAATTTCCTCAACAACCACTTCCTTTTCCTTAATAAGCCGGATATCATCTGGAAGCCTCAAATCAGGAGGCATTATCTTAACCTGTATTCCAATCATCCCGCTTTTTAGCTCGGCATTGGCATAAGCTGATTTTACTCCAGAGATTGCAACATCTCCGCATTTTTTCAGGTATCCTGAATAAAATCTCCAGTTCTTTGCCCTTGCACTTGGAATCTTTCCTGAAATCTTTATCTCAACTCCAAGAGCTCCTGCTTTCATCACACCATCCATTACTTTGTGCCCTATTCCTTTGAATCTTGTAGGTCCAAATCTTTCAAGAGAAGATGCAATATATTCAGCAACAATCTTTGGGTCTAGATTAATATCTTCAACCTCCTGAATCTCTATCTGTGGATTTTCAAGTTTGAATTTTTTTTTCAGTGCTATTGTCATGCTCTTTATGTTCTGCCCTTCCCTGCCAACAACAAGCCCGGGTCTTGATGCAGCTATGACTATTTTTTCTCCAAGAGGAGTTCTCTGCATCTTTGTATGGCTGTGCCCTACATTTTTCAGTTTCTTTGACACAAATTCCTCTATCTGAAATTCCTTTTTCTTTTGTTTTACAAAATCACGTTCAATCATTTTTAACCCCTTGCTTATTCTCTGCAGTTTTCTTTGTTTCGCCTTTCTTTTCAGTTGTTATCTCCGGCTTCTTTTTCCCAACAATTTTCTTCACTTCTTGTTTCTTTGCTCCAACTTTTTTCTTTTCCTTAGCCACTTTTTTTTCTGCAGTTTCCTTGACAATAATATCAATATGAGTTCTTTTCATCTTTCTTCTTCTCTGCCTTCCATAATGCCAGGGTCTTGATGCTTTGTTGGGGCAGATATATGAAATAATAAGATTTGAAGTATTCAATCCCTTGAACTGTGCATTTGCTTCAACCCCCTCAAGCAGATTCAGTATTGCCTTGCAAGCATTTTCAGGATATCTTCCTGCAGCAATCTTTCCTTTTTTGTGCCCAACATCTCCACCAAATCGTTTGTATGGAATTGCTCTTTTGTGTTTTATAACTTCTCTAAGCAGCTCCTTTGCCTTTTCAAGATTCTTTCCTCTGATAAAATTACATATTTCAATACTCTGCTTTGTTGAGATTGGCAGAGATTTTCCATTTATCCTTGCTGTATGTTCATCTGTCATGTTTATTTCACTGATAAATTTGCACTGCTTCTTGTTGCCCCAATTCCAGGAGCAGAGTGCGATATGCTTGAACGTGTTAATGCAAATTCTCCCAGCCTGTGCCCGAGCATATCAGGCTCTATTCTTAATGCAACAAATTTTTTCCCAGTATGAACCAGGATTGTCATGTCAAGCATCTCAGGCATTATCACCAAGTCTCTGCAGTGTGTTTTGATGTTTTTTTCTTTATTTCTTATTTTTTTAATCAGGCGTTCCTGCTGTTCTGTAAATCCCCTTCTAAGGCTTCTCCTTTCTCTTGCAGGAATCAGTTTCATAAACTCCTTCAAACTCAGTTTCTTGAGCTCTTCAACATTTTTTCCATGAAATGTGAATTCTTTTTTTGCCATATTAAAAATCACCTGTGATTTTGAATTCTTTGATTTTCATTTTTTTATCTACTTCCTTTTCTTCCTTCCTGTTCTTGAAGCTGCAATCATTCCTACCTTTCTTCCAGGAGGAGCATGTCTTGATGCAGGGCGTGCTTTTGATTTTCTAAGCGAACGTGTATTCCCAAATGGATGGCTGACAGCATTCATTTTTCCTGCAGAGGTTATTGGGTACTTTATTCCTCTTGATTTCATTGCCTTGAATCTATTGCCTGCTTTTAAGAACGGTTTTTCAAATCTTCCGCTCCCTGCAATAACTCCAATGCATGCTCTGCAGTCTTCATGAAACTGCTTTTCCCTTTTTGAAGGAAGTTTTATAAGAACTTTATTTCCTGACTTTCCGACAATTCTCGCAAACATTCCGCTTGCCCTGCAGAATTTTCCTCCATCTCCTGGCTGAAGCTCAAGACTATATACTGAAGTTCCTTCAGGAATATTCTTTAATTTTGTAATATTACCAGATTTTATTTCTGTCTTTTCTCCTGCCTGCACAATATCTCCTATCCTGACCCCTTCAGGAGCAGCTATTAAAATTTTCTGCCCGTCATCATATTTTATAGTTGCAAGGGGTGCGCTGTGCCCTGAACAGTTTACAAAATCAATTATTCTTCCGTTAATCTGCTTTTCGGTTTCTTTGCAGAGAGTAATCTTCCCTTTAAACTTGTAGCTAGGCCTTCTCCATGTTGTGCTTCCTCTTCCTCGCTTTTGTGAAATAATTCTGTGTCCCATTTTACATTAGTCCTAGTTCTGTTGCAATGTCAATTGCAGGAGTTTCAGGATGAAGCTTTACATACGCCCGTTTCTCCCCGCGATTCGTATTAAATGCATTAACTTTGACAACCTTTACCTTAAATACAGTCTCAACTGCCTTTTTAATATCTGGTTTTGTTGCCCTGCTGTCAACTACAAATATGAGTTTATTTTCTGATTCCATTAGTCTGATTGATTTTTCAGTTGATAATGGATGTTTGATAACTTTGTTTGGGTCCATCTTAATCACATGAATAACCTGTCTTTTTCAAGTTTTGTTATTGCTCCTTTTGTAAATATAGCCATTCTTCCTGGAACAGCGCCAGGTGCAAGCAGTTCAGCATTGAGCTTTTCAACTCTTACAATATCAATGCCAGGAATATTTCTTGCAGATTTTTCAAGTTCTGACTTTTTTGAAACAATAAGCAGGATATTCTTTTTTTTCCTGTATTTCCTTCCTCTCATAGTTCCTTTCCCTGCCCTTATGCTCTTTTTTGAAGCACGTTTCAGCTCTTTCTTAAAGCCAAGCTTTTCAAGAATATTTTTTGCTTGTTTTGTTTTATTGACAGATTCAAATTTGTCTTCAATTATAAAAGGATAATTTTCAGGAGCAATGTGCCCTCTTGCTTTGACACATTCCTTATCAAGGGTATAGGCTATAGCAGAGCGTATCGCCTTTCTGTTTTCATTTTTGTTTACTTTCTTTGCCCATAATTTATCAGCTTTTGGCGGATGTGCCCGTCTTCCTCCTTTTGTTCCCGGGGCAAAAGCACCTTCCCAGTTAAATCTTGTTCCTCTCCTGCTCATTATCTTTCTTGGGACTCTTGATATTCCATGCCCATACGAGCCCCTGTAATCTCTTCTTTTCTTTGACAGCCTTACAGAATATCCTTTTCCTGCTTCAGAATAAGCCCCGTAACTTTGCCGTCTGCCTGCCTGCAGAACTTCAACAGCCCTCCTAATCAGAACAGGGCGCTTTGCCTCTTCAAATTGTTTTGGAAGTTCAATACTTCCTGCTTTCCCGCCATCCAAATTTAAAATATCAAGTTTCATTTGTTTAAATAAATTCAAATTTTATTGTTTGATGTATCTTATCTCAGGAGCCTCTTTTATTTTTTTGCTTGGTCTGATTGATTCAGATAAAATAACCATTCTTTTTCTTGAACCGCTTATTGAGCCCCTTATTATTGCATATTGGTTTTTGATTATTCCATAATTTTTGAACCCTTCTTTTGGATTTACTTCTTCCGGCTTCTCTCCTATCTTTACAACTTGTTTGTTGTAATCAGTTCTCTGATGATATCCCATTTTTCCTGCATGCGCAACTCTCCACATAATATGCCCCTGCCCTTTCCATGGACCAAGTGAACCAGGACCTCTTTTTGTTTTCTCAGATTTATGGTGCCTTATTGCAACCCCAAATCTTTTGACAGGACCCTGAAACCCTTTTCCTTTTGAAATAGCATGAATATCAATACATTGTCCGTCTTTAAAAACCTCTTTCAGGCTAATTTCTTTGTCAAAATGTTCTTTTATAAAGTTAAATTTATCTGCAGCACTTCCTCCAATCTTTATCTCAAATATTTCCGGCTTTTTCTTTCCAATTCCTGTAAGTCTTGGCTGGGTATATGCAACAATTCTTATGTCCTCATATTCTTCTGGCTTGTAGTCATCCAGCTTCTTTTTTGCCTTCTTTGGAACTGGAACAACCCGGGAAATTTCTTTGTTTAATTTTTGTGAGCATAATGTTGAAGAAAGAGAGAGACCGTGTGTTGATTTTTTGTAAAAATTAACAGCAAAAATCTTTATTGGAGGGCATTCAACAATTGTTGCAGGAATAACAACTTCCTCTCCTTTTGTTATTGATGCTGCCCTATTGTCAAGCGCAATCAGGTGAGTCATGCTGACTTTATAGCCAGGAAACATAAGGAGCTTTGCTTCTTTTGATTTGAGATTAGACCTAACCCTAGCCCTGGCTTTTTTAGCTCTTTTTCTAGGCCAAAACTGCAAACTTCCCTTTCTTGGACTTCTTCTTGTAGGCATACAATTCCCTCTAACATTTAATCTTTGGTTAAAAAAGCCTTTTAGTGAGAGCTCTTTATCAGAAAACGATTAGTACTGAAAAGAACCCGCTTTTCAGGCTTGATTTACCTGTATTTAATTAATATATTAAACACTGTCTTAAAACCATAAAAAGCACAGGTTTCTTTATAAAGGTTATCTTTTTGCAGTTTATGTTCTTTCATCTAAACAATTCCGATATAAAACCAAACAAGCCCTCTTTTTTCTCCTGAATTCCAGTTTCCTCAATATCAGGGTCAACCAGCTCAACACTAAAGTTATCTCCGCTTGGGTCTGTAAGAGTTGCATTGACATTTGCATTGTATGTTGCATTTACCTGTGAATCTGTTTCAGGTCCATAAGAATGCAGCAGTTCATCTATCATAATAACATCTCCTACTATGTATGTCTCATTTGGGTCTTGTGAAGCATATCTGAATGTGAGGTTAAGTCCCATGTATAGATATGCAAACTTAGAACCATTCAACATATAGCCCTCTGCTTCTGCCCACCATGTATAATTGCCTGCATACATCTTATCGCTTGTTGCATTTGTTCCATTCCATTCTAAAACAGCAATACCGCTTGCATCTGTCACATTAGCGCTCAGATTAATATTTGCCTGTCCTGCAATGCTTGGGTCTGTTAAATTTGCATAAAACCTAACACTTACCCCGCTTGTTCCATTGCTTAGTACAGCAGTCAATGTCTGCGTATCAGATGCAGATGCATTCACAGAATCCCTGTCAATTACACTGCCATCAGCAGGTGCAGTTGGAGTGATATAATAGGCAAATCCCATTGGAGCAAATGCACTGAAACTTGTAATATTAACTCCAACAACATTATTAGTGGTATCAAGCACTCTTGTCATATTCCAACCGTCTTCCTGCCATCCAGTGCCATTATATTTCCAGATTTTCAGGGTTGATTCACTAATGCTGGAAATGTCTGAATCTGTATAAGAAACATTTAAGAAAACCCATTTAGGACCACTACTGTTTGTAATATTTATGTACTTGCTGATGTTGTGGTAACCTAAGGGGTCTGCCTGCGGGGTTGATATCTCTGTTAGTGTGATGCTCCCTGTATATGTTTCAGACGCATAAATAAAGGAAACATTTGTTGGATAATTGCTTCCAACACTTAGATTTACAAATTCATTACTTATACTATTTCCATGGATGGTTATTTCACCTTCCTCATTGCTGTATAATCTATTGTTTCGGTATATATTGCTGTCAGATGAGGTGTATATATTAATTCCATAATTAACATTGTTATGGGAGGTTATATAATCAAAACTATTAGAATTGCTGGAACTAACCATATAAATTCCGTCATTCCCATTGCTGTATGTATGTACATTAGTAAATGTATTAGAATCAGCACTATTAGAGATGTGGATTCCATAATTATCATTGCTATACGTTGTTATATTCCTGAATATATTAGAGCTGGAGGTTTGTATTCTAACTCCTGTTTGTCCATTGTCATTGGCAGTTATATTTGTGAAGTTGTTGGAATCAGAACTTAGAATAATAAGCCCATGTATATCATTGTTATTGGTTGTTATGTTAATGAATGAGTTAAATGTTGATGCAGTAAGAAGATAAACTCCGCGATAGTTTTGCGAAGATGCTATGTTTGTAATATTTGAATGGTCTGTTAACAAAACCAACAATCCATTATTTTTTTCTGTTGACGAACCGTTTATTGTTATATTGTTTATATTTGCACTGTCTGCATTGCACAACACTAATTCTGAAAGGGTTTTATTCTGTACATTTACTGATGAATTATAATACTCTATTGGCCTGCCTCCTGAACCAGTAACACTTTCTATGATATTTCTACAATGGCTCTCTGAAGTTGCATAAACATAGAGGTCATATAGCAGATTCTCCTGTGATGTGCAGTTTGTTATTGTATTTAGTTCAGCAGAACTTAAACGTATTCCATAATCTTCATTGCTATAGGCAGTTATGTTTGTAAGGATATTAGAATCAGAAGAATCAAGATATATCCCATACATCTCATTGTCATTAACAGTTGCATTTGTAATATTATTGGAATCAGAAGAATCAAGATATATTCCGCTTATAGAATTATTATATCCAGTTATATTAACAAGGTTGTTATTATCTGAGCTCTCCAGATATACCCCATAATGATTTGCTGAAGATACTATCCCTGTAATATTTGAATTATCAGTTCTTAAAACAAACATCATGTTGTTTTGTTTTGTTAATGAGCTGTTTATTGTTATGTTTTTTATATCTGAACCATCTGTGTCGCATAATATCAATTCTGATAATGTTTTATCCTGCAGATTTACTGATGAATTATAATATTCTATTGGCCTGCCTCCTGAACCAGTAATATTTTCAAGGAGATTATCACAATGGCTTTCTGAAGTGGTTCTTACATAAACATCATATGGTAAGTTCTCTTGTATTGTGAGATTTGAAATATTATTGTTGGATGACCTGTCCAGATAAATCCCATAATAGAAATCTGTAATCTTGCAGTTCCTGATTGTATTGTTTTGCTGGCTGACTAGATATATTCCATAATCTGTTCCAGAACTGTCTCCGTCAATGGTATTGCCTAGGCAGTCAAATGTTTTATTGCCGAAATCTGCAGGGTTATTAATGCATGTTCCTGAATGTCCTGAGATACTTTGAGTTAGCTGTATAACTCTACAGCTTGCATTATTTAATTGTGACTCACAGCTTGAACAATCAGTACAAGGGCATGGAGCAGCACTCACAACAACTTCCAAATCAGTGAAATCATATTCTTCAATGTTTCCTGCAAAGTCTTTTGCATAAACAACTGAATAATTCCATGTTCCTGTGGCATTTGCCTTTACTGCAATAGAGAATACATTCTCCCCAGCACCGCCGCATCCTCCGCTGGCATTTGACATTGTATAATTTACAAAATGAGTAGTATTCCAGATTGTAGCAAAAACAAAGCTTGAATTCAGGTTTCCTTCTGAGTCAGTAACAGTTGCATTTGCACAGAAATATTCATCTAAATAAATAGCTGTATCATTCACAGCCTCGCCGCTTACAACAGATTTATTTGCATCACATTCCCAGCTTAATCCAACAGACAGATTGCTGTCTGAATTTTCTGCAGAATCATTTACAAATGTCATATTCCAGTAATATGTTCCAGAAACATTGCATTTCCATTCATAATAAAACTCAGGATTATTGTCTGTTGCAGAGTAGTTTGTTCCGTCAATATCAAAGTAGACAGTGTCAACATTGCTCTCATTAATTGAAACATTTAATTTGACATAGCTCTGGTTCATAAGCAAAGTAACATTCACAGCATGCAGTGAATCATTTATTACTGGTGCAGTTGAATCAACCTTAATGGTGTAATTTGTATCATTAAATGCACAGTTGCTTGAATTATCACAGCAGTAAATATTCCACAAATAAACACCATCTGCTGCAAATGTGTTGTTTATGCCAAACAAAGTATTATTAATAATTGTAGAGATATTTGCCTGCTTCAATGACCATGCTGTTTCATTTGT
>JAHWIL010000083.1 GCA_019322545.1 Candidatus Woesearchaeota archaeon | reverse complement strand
TATAGCTTATATTTTAATAAACGGTTTGCCTGACCTTAGCATATTAATCGAATTATGTCTTGGTGCAGTATTTGGAGCTCCTCTTGGTGCTTTGTTAACAAAGAAAATGAATTCAAAAAATTTGAGATTTATATTGGGAGTACTGATAATGGGATTGGGCGCTTGGACAATTCTAAAATTGTTTATTTAATTGCTTTAATTCATCAAACATATCTACCTATTCAATATATGATGATAAAATATATAAATAAACCACTCTTTTAGGACAACAAGGGGATGGCATCTTGGACAAAGACAAATCATTAGATTATTTTGGAAAGGGTGGGATATTAAAGAAGGAAGCTGCACCTGAATTAGTTAATTCTGCTTATAAGCATGACTGCGCTGATGCAGACATTCTTTTGAAAGGAATCAGTTATGCAGATCTTGCGCATACTGTCATGCTGACTGAGGAGAATATAATCCCCAGAGAACAAGGTATACGCTTGTTACAGGCATTATTGGAGATTCATAATGCCAATGCAGGAAATTTTCCAATAAAGCCTGAATTTGGCGATGTTTATAACAGCAGAGAAGCATATCTAAGAAATAAGATTGGAGACTCATCTGGCTGGATTCATATAGGAAGACCAAGAAGAGAGGCAGTGAATATTGGATATTTGATTGCTGTAAGAGAACATTTACTTAATCTAATAAAAGAGCATATCAGTCTTGCAAGGATTTTTTTGAGTAAGGCAGAGGAAAATGTAAATACAATCATGCCTGATTTTACATACCTTCGCCATGCACACCCAACTTCTCTTGGGCATTATATGCTTACTTTTGTTTATCCAATGACAAGAGATTTAGACCGACTAACTGAGAGTTATAAGCGGGTCAATATGAGCCCTGCTGGTTCTGGAAGCGTCAATGGCTCCAGGCTTGCAATTAACAGACAGCGTTTGGCTGAACTTCTTGGTTTTGACAGTATTCTTGTTCATACAAGGGATGCAATGTGGCAGCCAGATATGCCAATAGAAATAATGTCAAATATTACTTCCCTTCTTGTGAATCTGGACAGGTTTGCAGAAGAGCTTCAGATATGGAGCACAAAAGAATTTAACCTGATTGACTTGCCTGACAAGTTCTGCAGGGCAAGTGTGATAATGCCTCAGAAGAAGAATCCTTATTCTTTGGCTTATATAAGGGGAATTACCGGCTTCATGCTTGGAAAAACAGCAAGTTTTGCTGCGCACGGGAAGACATTTTCAGGAAATCCAGATAACAGGACTTTTATATACGGCGAATTGCCAAGGGCTTTGGACAAAACAACAGGAGCTATTAAGCTATTTGCAGCTGTAATCAATGAAATCAGGCCAAATAAAGAACTGATGCTGAAGAGGGTGCAAGACGGATTTTCCAATTCTACAGATTTATCAGAATTGATTATTTCTGAAACTGGCCTGGATTATAGAACAGCCCATAAAATTATGGGGTTTACTGTCAGAAAGGCGATTGAAAAAGGAATCACAGGCAGCAAGATAACAAAAAAACTGATTGAAGAATCTATTACAGAGATAACTGGAAAAGAAATAAATCTTAGGGAAGGGTTTATTGACTCTGCATTGGACCCTGAAAAGATAGTAGAGACAAGGAAAGGAATTGGAGGAGCATCTGAGAAAAGAACTGCAGAAATGATAGCCCAGTGCAGAAAAAAACTTTCACAATTTTCTAAATGGCTTATCGAAGCTGATACTAAACACAAGAATTCACTATCAAACCTTATCAAGATAGCAATAGACATAAAATGACTGGAATTGGCGTTGATATAGAGAGTATAAACAGAATTAAGAGATTAATAGAAGGCAATTCTTTTCTAAACAAAGTTTTTACAAAGAATGAGATAAATTACTGCAAGAAAAAAGCAAATCCTGCCCAACATTTTGCTGCACGATTTGCAGCCAAGGAAGCTGTGATAAAGGCGGTAACTTTTTTTATTGATACTAATTTAGAATATACTGAAATTGAGATACTAAAAAAAGAAAACGGCGCTCCTTTTGTAAATATGAAGAATAATATTTTGAAATCTAATAACATCTTAATTAGCCTGTCACATTGCGGTGATTTAGCTGTTGCTTTTGTGCTGATAAAATGACAAGAATTCAAGAACACTTGGGGATGATAAGGAAATCCCTTATTGAAATAGGTATTGAG
>JAHWIL010000001.1 GCA_019322545.1 Candidatus Woesearchaeota archaeon | reverse complement strand
TTTAAGTCTGCCTTTCTTTGATATCGCCTTAAAAAATCTAAAACCGAGATCTTTTTCTAGTTCTTCAAAGAGTGTTTTAAGTATAAATATTAAGATGTCGGGATAAGGATAACGTTTTATTATTTCACAATCAATAAAAATGGGCCTGATATTTTTTTTAAAACATGCGTCTTCTAAATTTCTCATCAACATTGTTTTTCCTGACCCCCTTCTTCCGAATACAACTTGATTTGAGAGAGACAATGCTGTATTAAGATTATTATGAAAATCTACGTAAGGGATATCTTTAAAATTCTTTTTTTCTGCCCGGAGAGATTCGCTTATTTTGTTCTTTAACTGTGATAGTTTTTCCAATTCTTTCTCCCCTTTTTTATCATAAGAAGACATTATCATAGCCAATTAGCCCACCCCTTTATATATAAGAAAAAGCTATTTAAAAGTTTTGCGGTTATTTAGTAGCAGGCATAAATAATGCATAATAAAATCTCTGCTACTAAATATAGAAAGACAAACAATTCTTATGCTTTACATTTGTCTTTCTCTTATTTCCCAAATACAACCACTTTCAGAACTTCCTTGCCGTGCACAATCTCTCTTTCTTCAAATATCTTGAATCTTTCCTTCATTGATTCTTTTTTAAGAAACTCAGCATCCCTTAGAACACATACAAGAAGCCCTTTTTTGTGCAAAACATGGTTTGCCTGATAAAACAGCTCCCGATATAATTTCTCTATCTTTTCTTTTTTAACCATCTTTGTAAGTTCAGGGACACGGCAGATTATCTTGTTAACTTCTCCTTTCTTGAATTTGATATCAAGCCATTCAACCTCTGTTCTTGAAAAATTAATCTGCTTGAGAACTCCTGCAATCTTTGCATTTTTTTCTGCTGATTTCAGGTTTCTCTGCTGGGCATCATAAGCATAGATATTGCTCTTTATTTTTCTGATTTTTTTGTCAATCTTTTCAAAAAATTTGTCAAAATCAAATTTCTCAAATTTCCTGAATCCTGAAAATGCAAATTTATTCTTGCTGTAAAAATTTACAGGAAATTTCAAAGAGAACAATCCTGCTTCAATAGGTATCTCTCCAGAACCGCAGAAGGGGTCAATTATAACATCTTCTTTTTTATAGTCAGCAATCTTGAGCAGAGCATATGCAATATTTCCTTTTAGTGAATTTGCATTTGTATATATCCTATATTCACGTTTGCTTAAGTCAATACCGGAAAAATCAATTCCAACATAGCAGTCATTATCATAAATATAAGTCAAAACAGGAATCTCTGGATTTTTCAGGTCAACTTTTGCAGAGCTTAGTTCTTTTATAATATCCCCTACTTTTGCTTCAACATCTTTGCTTGAAAAATTATGCTCTCCTATCCTGGTGCATCTTGAGGAAAAAGTTGTTGCATTGTCAATCATGTCAATGCCGCTTAATCTTATATCATCAACACCAGAAATCTGGAAATTCTCAAATAAATAAATAATCTTTATTGCAGACTGCATCCTGTAACACAAGAGAAACAAATCCTCAAACTTGTCAAAATCAAAAACAACTCCTCCACTAACTGGTTTTATATTTGGCGACTTTATAAGTTCAGAAATTTCTGTAGCAGAAATATCCTCCATTCCTTTGTATGTTATTGCAAGCCCTTTCATTGTTTCACGATTTTCATTCCTGAATTATTTTTGCAGCAGCAACCAGCCTGTCAGTCTCCTTTAACTTCATTACACGGACTCCCTGTGTTGCCCTGCCTATTTTTGAAATGTCCTTTACAGGAACTCTTATTGCAATCCCGCTTTTGCTTATCAGCATTACCTGGTCCTTGTCATTTACAGATTTAATTGAAACAACAAGCCCGTTTTTTTCTGTGCATTTGATATTCTTCACACCAGAGCCCCCTCTTGAAACCAGCCTATATTCTGAAATAGCAGTTCTCTTTCCAAAACCCTTTGTTGTTACAGTAAGCAGGGACTCTGAATCCTCTGCAATCACCATTCCGACAACATAATCCTTCTCTCTCTTCAGCCTGATGCCTCTCACTCCAGAACCAGTTCTTCCAATTGTTCTTAAATCAGATTCCCTGAATTTAACAGCTATGCCTTTTCTTGTTGCAATAAGCAAATTCTCCCCTCCTTTCACAAGAACAACGCCTACAAGAGAATCCTCCTTCAGGTTAATTGCAGCAATTCCTCCTTTTCTTGGGTTGGAAAACAATTCAAGAGAAGTCTTCTTTATCATTCCTTTTCTTGTTGCCATAACAAGATATCCCCTGAATTCCCTGATAGGGATGTGCGCAGTTATTTTTTCATTTGTTCCAAGTTTTAGTATATTTGCAATTGCCTTTCCTTTTGATATTTTTCCTGACTCTGGAATCTCATAAACTTTTAGCCAGTGCACTTTGCCTTTATTTGTAAAAAATAAAATATAATCATGGGTATTTGCAATAAATAAATCTTCAACAAAATCCTCTTCTTTTGTTGCAGTTGCAACAGCGCCTTTTCCTCCCCTTTTCTGCTGCCTGTACATTTTCACTGGAATTCGTTTAATATACCCTGAATGTGTAACAGTAATAACCATGTCTTCTGGAGCAATAAGCTCCTCCATCTCAAATACGCTTTCTTCCTGTTCAAGAATTTCTGTTCTTCTGGAATCTCCATATTTTTCTTTTAATTCCTTTAATTCTTTTTTTATAATTCCAAGAATTTTTTCTTCTGACTCAAGGATTGATTTTAATTCCTTAATCAATTCCATCAGTTCAGCATGTTCTTTTTTTGTTTTTTCTGTTTCAAGTGATGTTAGCCTCTGAAGTTTCATGTCAAGAATTGCCTGAGCCTGTTCTTTTGAAAGCTCAAAATTTGCAAGAAGCTCTTGTCTTGCAGTTTCAACTGACTTGCTCTTCTTTATGATTGAGATAGTTTTGTCAAGGTTGTCAAGTGCAACAATAAGCCCCTCCAGAATATGTGCTCTTTGTTCTGCTTTTTTTAAATCAAATTCAGTTCTTTTTCTTACAATCATCTGCCTGTGACTGATATAATATTGGATTAGCTCTTTTAGGTTTAGAGTCTTAGGTTCATTATTCACAAGGGCAAGCATGTTTATCCCGAATGTTGTCTGCATTCTTGTATGCTTGAAAAGCTGATTAAGAACAATCTCATGATTTGCTTCTTTTTTCAGTTTTATTACAATACGCATCCCTTCTCTGTCTGACTCGTCTCTTAAATCTCTGATTCCGGATATTTTTCCGTCTTTAACCAGATTAGCAGTCTCTTCAAGAAGCAGAGACTTGTTTACCATATATGGAATCTCAGAAACAATTATCGCATCTTTTTCAATTTTTGTTTTTGCGCGAACCTTTATCTTTCCCCTCCCTTTAGTATATGCTTCTTTAATCCCATTTATCCCAGTTATTATGCCGGCAGTTGGAAAATCAGGCCCTTTTATTATCTGCATTAGTTCTGGAATTGTTATGTTTGAATTATCAATAATTGCAGTTATTGCATCAATAACTTCAGTCATGTTATGAGGCGGCATGTTTGTTGCCATGCCGACAGCAATCCCTGCAGAACCATTCAGCAGCAAATTTGGAAGTTTTGCAGGAAGAAAAACCGGCTCTTTTAGAGAGCTGTCAAAATTAGGAATAAATTTTACTGTTTCTTTGTCAATGTCCTGAAGCATCTCTTCTGCAAGCCTTGACATCTTTGTTTCAGTATATCTCATTGCTGCAGCAGAATCTCCGTCAACAGAACCAGAATTTCCCTGCCCCTTTATCAAAGGATATCTCAGGGAAAATGGCTGTGTCATCCTGACAAGGGCATCATAAACAGCTGTATCACCATGAGGGTGAAATTTTCCAAGAACCTCTCCAACTATTCTTGCAGATTTTTTAAATGACTTGTTTGAAAACATACCCATCTGATGCATTGCAAACAATATTCTTCTATGGACTGGCTTTAAACCGTCTTTTACATCAGGCAAAGCCCTGCCGACAATAACAGACATAGAATAATCTAAGTATGATTGTTTCATCTCGTCTTCAATGACTCTATGGACTATTTTCTGTTTGTTATCTGACATGCTAAAAAATTCCCTGATTTTTTACACCAACTCTGTTGGTTTTTAATCAGAAGTTCATTTAAAATTAACTAAACGCCATTTATAAGCATTTCGGTAGAATTCAGGCATTACAGCGCCTGAGAACCCAGAATTTGCTCAGAAATCCTGAAACTCTTTCCGCAGTAAACACAGGTTTTACGCCTTTTTCCCAGAATCTGGCTGGCTTTTGGCTGGTATCTCATCTTGTTCCTGCACCTGGGGCAGACCAGAGAATACATCTTTGATTTCATCCTTGCTTAACTCCTCTTTTTTAATCTTGATTTCTTTTTTGATTGCATCTTCCCTCTCTTTCTGCTGTTCCTTGAATTTTTTGTATTCTTCATTTTGTTTCTTTATTCTTTCTATCTTCACTTCCCCTTCATCAATATCCTTCTCTGCTTGTTTTACATTTTTCTGCACATTTTCAGGAATTTTTTTTAGAAAAGCCTGCTTTGCTTCATGGCTTGGCAAATCAAAATATTCAAAAAACTTCTCAGTAAGTGAAATTCTCTTTGTTCTCCCATACTTAGAACGCGTAATAAATCCTATTTCTTCAAGAACACGTATATGGTCATATGCTTTGTTATGACGTATCTTTACAACATCTGCCTGAACAACAGGATATTTCCATGCAATAACTGCAAGTGTCTCCATGATTGGCTTGTCAATCTCTGTCTTTGAGACAATCTTCTGGACAAGCGGAAGATAATGGTCCTTTACATTTAATTTCCACCCTCCTGCTTCTTCAACAAGATTCACAGAGCCGCCTCTTGTCTCGTAATCTGCCTTCAATTCATTTACTGCTTGTTTTATTGTGTCAAAATCAGATATGCCTGTCAGAGAAGAAATCTCCTCAATAGTCATACGTTTGCCTGAAGAGAATAATACTGCTTCAATCTTATTTTTGCTATTCATTTTTGTTTTACAGCAGAATACAAGTCACCTTCTTTTTTCATCTTGCCTTCTTTAATCATCGCATTAAGGAATTTTTCAAGCTCCTTTTCTTTTACTCCAATTATCGCAGACATCTCTTCTATTGTTCTTGGTTTGCTTAATAATACTATATTCAGCAGGTTTCTTAATAATGTTCTTGTATTTTTTCTTAGAAAATCATT
>JAHWIL010000082.1 GCA_019322545.1 Candidatus Woesearchaeota archaeon | reverse complement strand
CATAGTCCCCATCTCCTGATACGAGAATAATCGTATCGAGTCTTGGCGCAAGCTCTATTGTATCCATTGCAATTCCGACATCCCAGTCGCCTTTTTTTGCCCCTCCGTAAAATACCTGCAAATCTTTTGCTTTTATTTCAAATCCTATTTTTTTAAGCGCATCAAAGAAGGATTTTTCCTTTAATTCGTCTGTTCTGATTACATAAGCAAGTGCCCTGATGAGTTTTCTTTGCTGCACAACATCCTCAAGTATTCTTGCAAAATTTACTTTTGCCTTATACAAAAATTTTGCTGAATAATAAAGATTCTGCACGTCAATAAAAACACCTACTCTTTGTTCTTTGTGTATCTCCATTTGTATCACCTATGGCGGGAAGTTTTTAAAAAATTTTTTGAGAAGGCTTGCTTTTTTTGGTTTTGGAGGCTCTGGCATAAACTCCACCGGCTTAATCTTTAGCTCATGCTTTATTTTTTTCGGGAAAACAAATCTTGGAGGAGGTATAATTGGCATTTCTTTTTTTTCTGCAAGCTGGCTTTTCTTTCTCCATATCCTGCTTTTCAACTCAACTATTTTTTCCCTGAACTGGTCAAGCATTGTCTGGTCATATCTGCTGTCTTCTGAAAATTCGTTGTATTTTTTCTCCATGTTCTCCAGATGCTGCTCAAGATGAAGAAGTTCAAGGTAATTGTTGCTAACTCCCTGCTTAATCTTTTCCTCCAGTTCAAGAACGCGCTGTTCATGCTCCTCTCTTTTGCTAATGAATTCCTGCATTTTTTCCCTTGTTTCTGCTATTCCCTTATATAGCAGTTCAACTTGTTTTTTACTATCGCCTTCTCTATGCAGTTTTTCCTGCTTTAGCAGTTTTATTTCATCCTCAAGCTCTGCTATTTCTTTTTTTAATGCAAAAATCAGCTCTGAATCATACTTTGACATATGCCCCATTTTCTGCTCCATTTCAGTCACTTTTTCTTTCATCTCTTTTGTTACATTGCTTTCCTCTTCCTGCTCTTTTATCAGAATATTTTCTTTTTCAAGAATTTCATTAAGCTGATTCTGGAAATCAGTTATTTTACTTTGCGGTTTTGCCTGTGCTTTTTGATTATTTTGTGCAATCTGCCTTCCCTGCATTCTTTTGCTTGCCAGAGCAAAATGTTTCAAAAAAAGCCGTTCTCTGTCAGAATTCATTTTTTCTTTTTCCTGAATAGTTTTGAAAAGAACCCTGCTTTTTTTGGAGGCTCTTCTTCAAGGCGTATTGTTGGAATCGGCTCTTCAAATCTCTGCAGCGGCTGAGGTCTTGGACCTGGAGGTATTGGAGGCCTTAGCGGCGAAGCCGGCCTTATCTGTCTCTGGGGCATTGGCTGAATCTTCATTGGAAATGGTTTTGGTTTTGGAGGAAGAGAAGGAGGTCTTGGAAATTGCTTTTGTTTTGGCATAAATCTCATTGGCGGCGGTGTTAAAGGCCTTGGAAATTGTCTTGGTGGTTTCGGAAATGCTGGTGGTTTCGGAAACTGCCTTGGCATAAATGGTTGTGCCATTGGCTTTGAAAACGGCTTTCTTATTGGAGGAGATAGTTTTGGCGGGGAAATAATCCTATGCACTGGTCTTTTTACTGTTCCTTTTAATTCTGCAAGCTCTCTTTCAAGTGCACTTACTTTATTTATCAGCTGTTTTTCTGCTGATTCTTCCTGCTCAGCCCCTTCTGCTGCCTGTTTGAATAAATCAAGAAGTGTGTTTATGCTTTCTGAAAGGTTAATCATTGCTGATTTAACATCTTTAGAAGAAGTTTTTTTGACTTTTTTCTTCAGCTCTGCAAGCTCGTTTTTGATATGATTTAATGTTTCGTGAGGTAAAAATTCTTCTGGCATCTAATCACCTGTTTTTTATAATATAAAAGAGAATAATAAAATATCGTATATAAAGGTTGCGGTAAAAGGATTACATGCCCATTCCTGGAGGCATTCCACCCATTCCTGGAGGCATTGCTGGTGCTGACGGTTTTCCTCCTGAGATGATGTCATCTATTCTCAGGATAAGATTTGCTACTTCTGATGCTGATTTTATTGCCTGTGTTTTTATTTTTAATGGGTCTATTACGCTGTTCTGCCATGCATCAACTACTTTTCCTGAGAAAACATCAATGCCTGCCCATTTTGCCCCTTTATCATGCTCTGATTTTAGTTCTGTAATAACATCAATAGGGTCAAGCCCTGCGTTTTCTGCAAGAGTTCTTGGGATTACTTCAATCGCGTCTGCAAATGCAAGAACTGCAAGCTGTTCCCTTCCTGACAGGCTGTTTGCAAATTTTCTTAATCCTCTTGCAACCTCAATCTCTGGAGCGCCTGCCCCTGCAACTGCTTTTCCTGTTTTTAATACAGATATAACATCGCCGATTGCGTCTTCAACTGCGCGCCTGCATTCTGCAACAACATGCTCTGTTCCCCCCCTCACAAGTATCGTGACTGATTTTGGGTTTTTGCATTCCTTTACAAATATCATTTCCTCGTCTCCGATTTTTATCTCTTCAACATGCCCTGCAAACCCCAAATCCTTTTCAGACAAGTCATCGATATTTGTTGCTATTTTTGCACCTGTTGCCCTCGCAAGCGCCTTTAAATCAGATTCCTTTAATCTTCTTGCTGCAAATATTCCTTTTTTTGCGAGAAAATGCTGGGCCATGTCATCAATTCCCTTCTGGCAGAATATGACATTTGCCCCTGATGCAGATATTTTTTCCACAATTTTGTTCAGCATACTTTCCTCCTGGTCAAGAAATGCCTGTATCTGGCCTGGGTCTGTTATCTGTATTTTTGCATCCATCTCTGTATTTTTTATTTCAAGTGGAGAATCTATTAATGCAATTTTTGCGTCTTTTACGAGTTTTGGCATTGCAGAATTTACCCT
>JAHWIL010000081.1 GCA_019322545.1 Candidatus Woesearchaeota archaeon | reverse complement strand
ATACAACAGGAAAAAATAACTAATTCAATTCTTGTTCTTGGGGGAGATAATCTTTTTGAAGACAATCTAACTGATATTAATGACTTTTTTCTTAAGATTAACAAACCAGTAATTGCTGTAAATGACTGCAAAGACAAAGAACTGGCTAAACTTATGGGTGTTGTTGAAATAGGAAAAAACCATAAGATTATCAGTTTTGAAGAAAAGCCAGAATTTCCAAAATCAACAACAGTATCTACTTTGGTTTATTTTCTAACTCCCAATGAAATTAAAGATATTGCGAATTATACTAAATCCCATAAAACAGATAAGGCAGGAGATTTTATAAAATATCTTGTTGAAAACAAAGAAGTTTATGCTTACCAATTCAATAAAAACTGGTTTGACATTGGAAGCAAAGAACAATTAAAAAAAGCAAATATAGAATATGGTGATAGCAGTGGCTAAAACTATCCTAGTTACTGGAGGGGCAGGATTTATCGGCTCTCATCTATGTGAATTTTTGCTAAATAGGGGCCATGAAGTAATCTGCCTTGATAACTTTTTTACAGGTTCAAAAGACAATGTAAAACATCTTCTGAATCATCCTAATTTTGAATTAATCAGGCATGATATAATCCAGCCAATAATGATTGAGGCTGATGAAATCTATAATCTTGCATGCCCTGCATCCCCTATCCATTACCAGTTTAATCCAGTTGAAACAGTTAAAACAAATGTTATGGGGGCAATAAACATGCTTGAATTAACCCGCAAATGCAAAGCAAAAATATTGCAGGCATCCACTTCTGAAGTTTATGGAAATCCAAAAGAGCACCCGCAAAAAGAAAGCTATCATGGGAATGTCAATCCCCTTAGCCCGAGAGCGTGTTATGACGAAGGGAAAAGAATTGTAGAAACTCTGATGATGGATTATCACAGGGAACATAGGGTTGATATAAGGATAGCCAGAATTTTCAATACATACGGACCGCGAATGGCGCTGAATGACGGAAGAGTAATAAGCAATTTCATTGTCCAAGCGCTTAAAGGAGAGCCTTTGACTATATATGGAGAAGGCTCACAAACAAGAAGCTTCTGCTATGTTTCAAATTTGATTGGGGGCCTGGTAACCTTAATGGAGAGCAACCAAAAATGCCCTATAAATCTTGGAAATCCAAATGAATTCACAATTCTTCAATTAGCCAATAAAATCATAGAATTGACTGCATCACAGTCAAAAATTATATTTAAATCCCTTCCTGCAGATGACCCTGTTAGAAGGAGGCCTGATATAAATTTAGCTAAATCTTTTTTAAATTGGGAACCTACAATACAATTAGAGGAAGGATTAAGAAAAACAATAAACTACTTCCGAGATATTTTAAATTAAAAATGAATCCTGCTAAATTAAAAGTTTTGATAGTAACCTCTAAATTTCCAAGATTTAAAGGAGACAGCCAGCCAGCATTTCCTTATTATCTTTCAAAAGAACTTGCAAATAAAGGAATAGAAGTTCATGTTGTTGCGCCGCATGGCAAAGGGGCAAGAATAACTGAAAATTTAGATGGAATTCATGTACATAGATTTAAATATTTCTTTACAAAAAAACAGAAATTAGCATATGGTCCAGGAATTCCTGCAAATTTGAGAACAAGCTGGCTTGCAAAATTTCAAATGCCTTTTTTTGTAATCTCACAGCTTTTTTTCCTGAGGAAAATAACTAAACTTGTTAATCCGGATATAATACATGTGCATTGGGCATTTCCACAAGGATTTTCTGCGATGTTTGCATCAAAACCATACATAGTCACAATTTACGGAGGAGAAGTATTTTTATCAAGAAATTATAAACTTATTATTATGTTAAATAAAATAATAAAAAAATCCTGCTGTTCTTTTGCAATTACCAACGGATTAAGAAATTTGATGTATCAATTTGGAGTGAAATCTAAAGTCGGAACAATGCCTCTCGGTGTTGATATGAAAAAATTTCATCCTAATATTGAAGGTTGGAAGGAAATAAGGAAAAAATTCTGCAAGAAAGACGAATTAATGGTTTTATGCGTGGGAAGACTTGTAGAAAAAAAAGGAATTCATTATCTTCTCCCTGCTTTTGCTGAGACTTTAAAAGCAGTTCCAAACCTTAAGCTGGTAGTTGTCGGAGACGGCTATATGCATAATTCACTTGTCTGCCTTTCCAAGAAACTCGGCATTGACGATAAAGTTATTTTTACAAAAGAAGTTGGACACAAGGAACTTCCAAAATATTATTGTGCCTCTGATTTGTTTGTTCTTCCTTCTATTATTGATAAAACAGGAAACAGAGAGACTCAAGGAGTTGTTTATCTTGAAGCAATGGCATGCAAAACTCCTGTAATTGGCACAGATACAGGAGGAATTCCTGATGTTATATCTAATGAGAAAGTTGGGATGCTTGTTCCACAAAAAAATACCAAAAAACTTGCAGGACAAATGATAAGCATGTTAAAAAACAAGAAATTAAGAAAAAGTTACGCAGAAAATGCCTATAAACATGTTATCTCTAACTTTAAATGGAAAGATATTGCTGAAAAATACATTTCAGTTTATAAAAGGTGTATTAAAAGATGAGAATTGTTTTGATTAATCCAAGAGTTCTTGATACTCCAAACCACCCTCTTGGCATACTCTATGTAGCAGCCTGTCTGGAAAAAGAAAATTTTGATATTGAGGTAATAGATTCTAATTTCGATGAGTCTGCTGTGAACATTGCTAAAAAAGCATTATCTTTGAAACCAGAGATAATTGGGCTCGGCTCTACTACTCCCCAGTTTATCCATGCTTTAAATATAGCATCTGAAATCAAAAAAACATCAAATATTCCAATTATCCTCGGGGGGGTGCATCCGACAATTCTTCCTCAAGAAGTATTGAGAAATAATTGTGTGGATTTTGCTGTAATTGGAGAAGGCGAAGAAACTTTTCCAGAATTATGCATGGCTTTGATGAATAATAAACCATTAACTAATATACATGGGATAGGTTATAAAGATAAAGATAAAATTATTTTTACAAAACCAAGAGAACTAATCACTGATTTGAATTCTCTCCCATTTCCAGCAAGACACCTTCTTCCATCTAAATGGTATTTTGCCCCCCCCAGAATAAGGGGTGTGTGGACAAAAAGCACAGCAACTATCATGGCTTCAAGAGGATGCCCGTATAGATGCATATATTGCAGCAGCCATTTAATGTTTGGAAGAAGAGTAAGATTTAGAACACCTGAGAATATCATTAAGGAACTTAAACATCTAAGAGAAAAATATAAAATTGATTCAGTGTGGTTTGCTGATGATACATTCACATTAAATCCAGAATGGGTAACTAAATTTTGTAATCTTCTAAAACAGCAAAAATGGAAGAATTTTAAATGGGCAGCACAGGCAAGAGTAAATACTGTGAGTTATAATCTTCTTAAACTTATGAAATCAGCAGGATGTGTCCAGCTTGATTTTGGAGTTGAATCTGGAAGCCCGAGAATATTAAAAATACTTAAGAAAGATATAACTCCTGAAAAGGTAATTGAGGCATTTAGAATATCTAAAAAAGCAAAATTACTAAGATTTGCAAGTTTTATGATAGGAATACCAGGCGAAACAGAAAAGGATTTGGAACAAACAGAGAAACTGGCTCTTAGAATCAAACCAGATTATACAGATTTCCTTTATACAGTCCCTTATCCTGGAACAGAATTATTTGACCTTGCAAAAAAGCACGGAGTGCTTGACAATGTTGCAGATTACAGCAAATGGATTCTTGGAAAACAAACAGATAAGCCTGTAATGTATACTACAATACCAAAAGAAAAACTAATCAAATGGAGAAGCCGCTTGCATAATCATTTCTTTTTTAGAAATTATAAGACTTTTCTGGGAAACCCTAAATTTCTTTTCGGAGGAATTAAAATATTTCTAACAGGAATCAACGGCTTAATCCCTGGAATTAAAAGATTTATTAATACTGGCAAAATTGACAGCATCTTTATCCAAATTCTTAAAGAATACAGGAGAAAAATGAAGAGATTAAGCCAAATTTAGCTCATTTAACTGCTTTTACATAGTATCCGCTAGGAAATCTTTTCAATCCGAAATGTCTTATCTTATACTTAGAAAAACGAAAAAACATTTTTTTTAATGCAAACCTGCTGAATCTAAAATAATCGTTAGGGATGTCGTGAAGAGGGTATATATACGGGGAGAAAAATGCTAAAATTCCTCCTTTTTTTTAATGCAGTATGCAAATTTTTAACTGCTTTTTTGAATTCATAGACATGTTCCAAAACATTCAGGCAAATTATAATATCATATTTATTCTTTTCATTCATTTTAGTGATATCAATTATCTTGTGCCCGAACTCTGGATTAATATCTGATCTAATAAAGCGATTACTGCTGTTAAAATAAAGTTCATAGGAATAGAGATACCTTCCTTTTATCTTTTTTCCAGAACCAATTTCCAGAATCGTTTTATTATTAATATTTCTCGACAGACTTTTAATTAATCTGTTACATGCCCTTCTAGTTGGAAAAAAAATCTGGCTTATTACCTGCTCTAATTTTTTAATCATTTTAAATACATACAATCTTTTTGTCTTTGTCAATTTTTACCAGGAAAAATATCAAACTTCCCATAATATAATTCAAACTTACAAACAAGAGATAGACTCCAGCAACAATAGTTGGATGGACTCCAATTACTGAGTACAGATAAATTGCAGTCCCTTCCCTGATTCCTAACCCGCTTATTGTTATTGGGATGAGAGATACTATTGTTGCTATGGCATTAATGAAAAAAATAGGAACTATTGATATTTCAGCTCCTAATGAAAAGAAAAATAACCATAAAGTTGTTGTAGCAACAGCCCATTTTAGGATTGT
>JAHWIL010000008.1 GCA_019322545.1 Candidatus Woesearchaeota archaeon | reverse complement strand
GGATGCATATTTGCAGAAGACATGCTGCCAGAGACAGCTTATGTAAAGCTCGGCTATGTTCTAGCAAAAACAAAAGACAAAGGCAGGATTAAAGAGATGATGCTTGAGAATATTTCAGGAGAGATTACAAAAAGAATCCTGCCAGACAGCTTCTTATATTAACATGAAAACAACAATTGATTTGTTCAATAAAATCAAATGGGATAAAAAAGAAAAATCAGAGGATTATGAGGTTTTTTATTTTGACAGGGCAACAAAAGAACTTATGAAGATTCCTTTTTCTTCAATTAAAAGAGTTGAGGGAAGTTTTATGGTGATTGATAGGCATGGAGAAGAAGTGCAGATTCCCCTGCATAGGGTTAGAGAGGTAAGAAAGAAAGGTGTTGTTATTTGGAAAAGATAGACAAAAAAAATCGGAGATTTTTGAGGTCTCTTGAAAATCCTAAAGGATTTCCAATAGATTATGAAAAACTTGGATTTAAGTGTGGTATTGAGATTCACCAGCAGTTATCTGGATTAAAATTATTCTGCGACTGCCCTGCAATCAATAGTTCTGAAAAACCTAATATTTGCGTTGAACGCAGATTAAGGGCTGTTATTGGAGAAACAGGAGATATTGATATTGCTGCTGCATATGAGACTGCAAAATCAAAAAAATTCATTTATCTTGGAGACAGTGCTGATGTCTGTGATGTTGAACTTGATGAAGAACATCCTCACCCCATAAACCAGGAAGCTGTTAAAACTGCATTAATAGTTGCTAAGATGTTGAATGCCAGGATTGTTGATGAAGTCCAGGTTATGAGAAAGATTGTTGTTGACGGCTCAAATGTTACTGGTTTTCAGAGAACTGCTTTAGTCGGTTACGGAGGATATATTGATACGTCAAAAGGAAAGGTAGGAATTCCAGTGATTCTGCTTGAAGAAGAGGCATGCCAGAAGATAAAGACAGCTAATGACTCTGTGACTTACAGATTAGACAGGTTAGGCATGTCTATGCTTGAGATTGCAACAGATGCTTCTATAAAAGACAATATTCATGCAAAAGAAGCTGCTGAGAAGATTGGAATGATTTTGAGAAGCACTGGCAGGGTTAAAAGAGGCATAGGAACAATACGGCAGGATGTGAATGTTTCAATCAAAGGAAGGAGCCGTGTTGAGATGAAGGGATTTCAGGATTTAAGAAGCATACCTGCTGTAATTGAGAATGAGATTAAAAGATTGCTGGGACTTAAAAAAACAAATGAGCCAGAAGTCAGGAAAGTTGAGCCAGACGGCACCACTTCATTTTTAAGACCTTTGCCTGGCGCTGCAAGAATGTATCCTGAGACAGATGTTCTTCCATTCAAGCCAGATATCTCAAAGGTTGAAGCAGTTGAATTGATTGAAGAAAAAGTAAAGAGATTTGAGAGATTAGGATTAGGAAAAGATTTGGCTAAATTTATTGCAAAATCAGAAAGAGCAGATTTATTTTTTGATTTTATCAAGAGATTTAAGAAAATTAAGCCTGCCTTTATTGCAGAGACTCTTGTTTCAACAACAAAAGAATTGAAAAGACAGGGCATTGATGCAGACAAAATAACAGACAAGCAGTTTGAAGGAGTATTTGAGGCGCTTAACACAGAGAAGATTTCAAAAGAAAGCATTATGGCTGTTCTTTCAGATGCTGCGAAGGGAACGCTTGATTTGAAAAAATATTATCTTATGTCTGACAAAGAGCTTGAAAAAGAAATCAAGAAGATTGTTTCTGAAAACAAGGATTTGCCGTTCAAGGCACTTATTGGGAAGGCGATGGCAAAAGTGAGAGGAAAAGCATCTGGCAAAAAGATTGCCGAGTTCTTGAGAAAGTATGCAAATTAAATTCTCTTGGCTATAACATATCCCTCTTTGAAGATTTTGTTCATAATCCATCCGCCATGGATATTCACTCTATATCCTTGTTTTCTTAAGTATGTCTTAACATCATTGAGATTATGTCTCAGGTTAAGATAATCATGGTATTCAAGAATAATTGTATTTATTTTCTTCAGTGTTTTTTGAGGCAGATTCAGAATAATATCATACTCTGCCCCTTCTGCATCAATTTTTAATATATCTATTTTAGAAATTCCATATTTTGTTAATATCTCAGGAACAGTTGTTGAATCAACTAAGATTGCTTTTTTTGAATCTGTTTCATAAAGTGAATGCATGCCTGTATTAACTTTAGATACAAAGAGTTTTATCTTTCCTGTTTTAGCTGAAACAGCTTTTTGGGCTGCTTTTATGTTTTTTATTTTATTTTGTTTGATGTTATGCAACATTAATTTGTAGTTTGCTGGATGAGGTTCAAATGCAAATACTTTTTTTGCATTCAGTGCTGCATAGATTGCATAAGCT
>JAHWIL010000080.1 GCA_019322545.1 Candidatus Woesearchaeota archaeon | reverse complement strand
ATATTCAGATAATTTGGATATTGTGGAGTTTCTTTTTTTAATCAGGTAAATCCTGTCATATCCGGCAATATCAAAATTAGATTTTGGAAGAATGGTCTTTTTATAATTTATAAGTTTGGCTAATTCGATTGCCATATCAACACCATCATCTCCAACATCATCACTTAAAACAATATCCCAGTCTTCAAAACCCTCAATCTCAGCAGTTGGTTCAGGAATAACAACTGTTTTATTTTCTTCCTCAACCTCTTCTTCCTCTTCCTCTGTTTCTTTTTCTTCTGTTTCTTTAACTATAGAAGTGAACTCATCATTATCGCAAATTTTGTTTGCATTTATATCAAGACAGCAGCCCACTGCATGCCTTATATAAGGAGAATCGCATACAATAGCATCGCCAGTAAGCCCTCCGCTGCATCCGCTTACAGCTATAATTGAGATAACAAGAAGCCCGATAAATATTATCTCTCTCATTAAAAACTCATTTAGAATAACTAATATTTAAAAGTTATGTTTTGTCAAATCCAATCTCAAATTCAGTTTTCTTTATCTTTTCAGGTGAAATAAACTCTTTTTTAACTGATTCAGCACCAAAACTAATCTCATCTGCACCTACTTTTTCCTTAATCTGCTCAATCCATGGCTCAATCATCTTCTTAAATTCATTATTCACTGTTAAATGCAGTGATATCCTGTCCATTTTCTGCAGCCCTTTTTCTTTTCTTAATGCCTGCACCCTCCTCATTATCTCTCTGGCATATCCTTCTGCTTCAAGCTCTTCATTAATTTTCTTGTTAACATAAACAAACCCGTTTCTGAATTCTCCTTCAATATGCGAATCAGGAACATCTCTTTCAAATAGCAAATGATTTCTTGTTACAGCAACATTCTCGCTGTCAACCTTGAATTCATATTTGCCTTCATTTTCAATATGCCCAAGAACTGTTTCAGGAGATGTTGTTCCAATATGCGCAACAATCATTGCTGAAATCTTTCCTCCGTATTCTGGCTCAAGTTTTCCGAAATCTGCCTTTACTCTTTTTCCAATTTTTTCAAACCTTTCTCTTATTGAGATTTCCTTGACATTTGTTTGCTGCATTATAATATCTTTCAGGCTGTCAACAGCATTTACAATATCTGCATTTGAGCTTACAATGATAACTTCTCCGAGAGGCCATCTTAATCCTCTCCCTAATCTCTCACGGCAGGAAAGTATTGCCTGTATAACTCCTCCTGCAATATCCATTTGTTTTTCAAGTTCGAGATTTATCATTTTATAATCTGGTTTTGGCCATTCAAACAAGCTGATGCTGTCTCTTTTAAGCCTGAATTCATTTTTAAGGTTCAGGTAAATCTTTTCGCATATAAATGGAGTGATTGGAGTAAATAATTTCAGACATTCAAACAATGCTTTGTAGATAGTATGAAGAACAGCATATTTGTCCTCTTTGCTTCCAAATACTGCTTTGTCTCTTATGAATTTAATGTATCCTCTGCTCAGATTCAGGAAAATATCCTCAACAATCAAGGGAACTTCATTTAAGGCATATTCTTCAAATGCCTTTGTTGCCTTGTCAATGCCGTTGTTTAATTTTGAAAGCATGTATTTTTCTTCAATTGAAAAATCATTGACTTCAATTTCTGCAGGATTCTCTCCTGTTTCTTTTGCCAAATCAATAAGATATTTGTGAATATTCCATAAGATGATAAGATTCCTGTGCTTTATTTTTGTATCTTCAAGATTATAATTTAAGTCAAGCCCTGGATTTGCTCCGCCTATTGCATAATATCTTAGAGTATCTGCACCCCATTTGTCAATCAGTTCAGAAGGCAGGATATAATTGCCAAGTGATTTTGACATCTTTCTTCCCTGCGCATCATTAATCCAGCCATGCATATAGACTGCCTTGTATGACGGCTTTTCCATGCTTACCATTGATGCAATTAATAATAGATTAAACCATCCTCTTATCTGGTCTTTTCCTTCAAGTATAAAGTCAGGAGGCCACAGCTTCTTGAACAAGTCCTGTTTTTGTGGATAATCCAGGCATGTCCAGGAGGTTGTTCCTGCATCAACCCACACATCAAGAATATCAGGAATTCTTTTCATTATTCCGCTGCATTTTTCACATTTGAATTCAACCTTGTCAATATAAGGTCTGTGCAAATCCTCAGGAACTTCTGCATGTCTGCTTAATTCCTTTGCAGAGCCGATAACTATGTATTCTGGACATTTGCTGCATCTCCAGATTGGCAAAGGAGTTCCCCAGTATCTCTGCCTTGTAATGCCGTTGTCTCTTAAATTCTCAAGCCAGGAATCAAACCATTTTTTCCCTGCCCAGTCTGGCTGCCAGAAGACTTCTTTGTTGAATTTCCTCATCTTTGGAATTAAATCTTCAATTTTGAAAAACCACTGCTTTGTTGTTTTGAATATGACTGGTTTGTGACATCTCCAGCAGTGCGCATATTCATGCTCAACAGGAGAAACTGCAATAAGTGCTCCTGCGCTTTTAAGCTCTTCAATAAATTTCTTGTCATCTTTCTTTGCTGTCCATCCTGCAAAATCACCCATATCATCCGGGAACTTTCCTTCTTCGTCAAGATTATTAAAATGAGGGATTTTATTTTTTCTTCCTATTTCATAGTCCTCTGGTCCGCATCCAGGAGCCATGTGAACCATACCAGAGCCAGCAGAAAGATCAACATATTTTTTGCTCATGACAACAGTATGCACTTTTGGAGATTTTTTCTTTAAATCATCATAAATGTTTTTCAGTTTGCTGTAAAATGGATGTATGTATTCAGTTCCTTCAAGTTTTTCCCCTTTGAATTCTTCAAGAATCTCCATTTTTTTATTTGCAACTCCCTGTATTAAAGCTCCTGCCAGTGCTTTTGCAGTAATCCATATTTCTTCTCCAACCTTTGCTTTGATGTAATCAATATCAGGATTTGCCATAACTCCAAGATTAAATGGAATTGTCCATGGAGTTGTTGTCCAGATAATCAGGTATTCGTTCCTGCCTTTTAATTTAAATTTCAGAAAAATAGAATCATCCTTGACATTTTTGTATTCAAGTTCGTGCTTTGCAAGTGATGTTGCGCACTGGGCGCACCAATGCATGACTTTTTCACCTTCATATAATCTTTTGTTTTCATGCGCTTTTTTTACAAGCCACCATTCGCCTTCAATAAATTCTGGTTTTATAGTTTGATATGCATTTTTGAAATCCATCCATATTCCCAGTCTTGCAAAATCCTTGTTCATTGCATCAAGATTTGTCAAAGAAAGATTTTTACATTCCTCAATAAACTTTGCAACACCAAATTTTGGAATCTCGTCCTTGTGTTTCATGCCGAGTTTTTTCATGACAGCATTTGCAGTCGGCATTCCGTGCATATCATAGCCAGCCCTGTCCCATACCTTAAAGCCAATAGCTCTCTTATATCTCAGGATGCAGTCTTTCAGTGATTTGTTCCATGCAGTTCCAATATGCACTTTTCCAGAAGTATATGGAGGTCCGTCCAGGAAATAAAACTCTTTTTTTCCGTTTAATCTTGCTGTTTCATAAATTTTATTTTGAGCCCAATAATCCATAATCTCAGGTTCAATTTTAAGAGGCTCATATTTCCTGATATTTGCCATGATAGAGTAAAAAGGAGGGGGAAATCTTTAAAAAACTTTCTTAAAGTTAGACTCAGAAATTCTCTTGGAAGAGAAAGATAAGCATGATACTCTCTAAATCTTAAATTCAGGATATTCTACTGGTTTCAATAAATCTTCTCTCATGGATTTTTTGCGTCTCTTGAGTGCATAGTCTCTAATTCTTCCGGGAACAAAGGCAATAGGAAGCAGATACAGATTTATATTAATAAAAACTCCAGCCAGTATTCCTGTTGCAATTGCAGAGAGCCCTTCTGTCTTGAATTTGAATCCATCTATTATGGAGTAACGCAGCCATCTGCCTTCAAATTGTGCATTCTCATCATGGGCTAACAGCTTGTCTGTCAGGAGCTCTACAGCACTTTCATTAATCATGTGTTCTGCCCCGTATCTCTCAACTGGATGAATGTCTTTTCTAACAAATGCCTTGGCAAAATCTCTTCCTGTTTCTGCCTGATATCTGCTGATTAGATAATGAAGTGCTTCATGAAAAACAGCATATTTTGTTTCAGGAGGCCTGTTGTCATCAGGAATCTCAATTATTCCTTCATAACCAGGATATTGCCTGAATTTCTCCATGATATCTTCTTTTAATCTTTCATCCAAAGATATTTCACTTTCACCTGCTTTTGTTTTTCTTGGAATAGCTGTAGTGCAGCGGGCAGCAGTGAAGTATTTGTCGTGAAGCCTTCTCTTTGAAGGTTCTGAAAAACCAGGAAGATTGCAGAGTGTTCTGGATATCCTTAGAATTGGGTATCTTGGCTTTCTTGGAATCAGCTTGGGGCGTTTTTCTTCAGCAGCATCTCTTAAAGCCCTGCCAAAAGCATCTCTTTCTTCAAAATAATCTCCGGTTTCTTCAGCATGCTCAATAAAGGAATCATAATCTCTTTCCAGGTCCTGTTCAGTTGTCTTTGGACGAATTTCAAACCTTGATAAATCTATTATCTTTCTGCATAGTCTTATTTTTCCAGGCATTTTGTCTTTATAGAAGATTAGGCATTTTAAAAATGTTTTCCAGAGCAGATTTATTAAAATGTCTCAAAAATCGTAAACTTTAAAAAAACCAGAATTTAATGCTCAGATGAGGTGGTCTTATGGAAGACAAACATCCGCTAAACACAGATAATGAAGAATCATCAGAAGAAAAAGAAATAAAAGAAGAAAAACCTGAAGAAACAGCAAAAGAATTTGAGAAACCAGAGCCTCAAAAAAAAGAACCTGAATTTAAAGAGCCATACAAACCAAAAAAATCAAGATTATGGCCTGCATTAACAGGAATTTTTGCACTCTTGTTTGTAGTTTCTTTATTTACAAATGGGTTTCACTTTGGAATGGACTCAATAACAGGAGCAGCAACAGGAGAATCTTCTGTAATAATTCTCAATGATAAAAGATGCGCAGACTGCGATACAACTGCCCTTGTTGGAAATCTAAGAGCAGTAT
>JAHWIL010000079.1 GCA_019322545.1 Candidatus Woesearchaeota archaeon | reverse complement strand
TAAAGCTCAAGCGCCTCTTCTGCATGCCCTGCAGTTACAAACACAACAATCTCAGGGTTTGCTTCTTTTGCCTTCTGCAAAATCAATTTATTATCCTCATAATCAGGGATTGTTGAAATAACAAGAGATGCTTTGTCAAACCTTAGGGATTTCAAAACCTCTAAATCTCCTATATCGCCGTAAATGCACGGCTGCTTCGTTATCATATGCTCCTTGACTACTTCCGGGTCAAAATCAACAACAAGAACATTCTTTTTCAACTGCTTGAGTGTCTTTAATATTGACTGCCCCATCCTGTCACAGCCAAATAAGATTGCATGGTATTTTTTCACAGGGATATATTCAAGCTTCTTTGTCACATCTCTTTCAAAAAACCGCGCAAATCTCTTGAATATTTTGTATAGCTTGTTGTCATATGTAATCATGTAAGTTGATGTTGTGAATGTAACAACAGCAATAATCGCAATCAATGAGAGTATCTCTTGTGATACAATTCCTTTTGCATAACCTACTGTAACAAGTATCAGCGAAAATTCACTTATCTGCGCAATTGCAATTGCCGAAAGAAATGAGGTTCTTGCTTTGTATCTCAAAAGCCCTGTAATAATAAGCACAATCAGCGGGTTTCCTATTATAACAAAAGCAGAAAGAACAATTGCCGGAATTAAAAGATTGCCAATTCCGTTAAATGTTATCTGCATTCCAAGCGAGACAAAAAACATCACTGCAAAAAAATCCCTCAGCGAGCTTGTTCTTCCAATTATCTCTATGTTGTAAGGAAGGGATGCAAGAGAAATTCCTGCGAGAAATGCGCCTATAGCAATTGAGAAATGAAACATGTCTGCAATATAAATCATGGCAAAACACCATGAAACAGATGATAAAAACAAAAGCTCCTGTGAGCGCGCAATTGACCTGAAAATATATTTGAATAAAAAACCGGCTATAAACGCGATTGCTATCAAAGCAACCCCTTTGAGCAGGGAAAAACTTATTGTGTTAAGGGTAAATCCGTTTGTTCCTGTCAGAACAGCAATTATAAAGACAGCAACCAAGTCCTGTGCAATAAGTATTCCAAGAACAATCCTTCCATGCAGTGTCCCAAGCTCATTCTTATCAGAATATAGTTTTATAATAATTATTGTGCTGCTGAATGTAAGTGCAATTGCAATAAAGATTGCTATGCCCTTTGAAAAAAAGCACAAAGCAATAAGATAACCAACAATGAATGTAAAAATAATCTGCCCGATTCCTGCTGTGACTGTTACAAATCCAAGATGTGCAAGGCGTTTTATGTCAAGTTCAAGCCCGACAATAAAAAGCATGAATGCAATGCCAAGCTCTGAAAGGATGATAATATTTGCATGGTCTGATATGAGCCTGAAACCAATAGGCCCTATAACTATTCCTGCAATTATATAGGCAAGTATGAGCGGCTGTTTCAGGTATCTTGCAAAATAAGCAAGCAGAGTCGCTACAATAATGACAATTCCTATGTCAATTAACAGGCTCGTCATCTTACAGCACCTCCTCCTGCAGGAAGCATTCTGACAATCTCGTCAATCTCTCCCCCTTTTAGTTTTTGTTTTATTTTTTTTGCAAGTGCAGACGCTTTTTCACGCCCCTGTTCAATTATCACAAACTTTTCTGAATGTTTTTTTACAGCATTTACAGGCCCTGCAATAATCCTGCTGTCTTTTATTCCAACTGCAAGCTTTAATTCAGGCCTCAGATATGTTGTTTTTCCATAAATCATAAAAGCCCCCTTTGGCATGTATTCTCCTGATTTTGCTTTCTTGCTAACCTGCTCAGGTGTTACATAAAACACATCAAGCACAGATACTCCTAATCTCCATGCCCTTGACCAGCTTGCAGTTGCCTGCGCGCATTCCTCTATTGTTGCTTTGCCGGGCTTTTTACCTTCTGTCTTGATTACAAAGAAAGGAGAGCCAGCCATGTCAGTATGAAATACAATATCATGTTTTTCAGTATGTTTCTTTATCACAATCTCATTTGATGTCGCGTCTCTTCCTCCTATGCACAGGAATCCTTCTGAACTTACAAACCACCTGAATTTTTCATACCATTCCTGCTTTCTCTTTTTCCCGGCAGTCTTCTTTTCCTCAGCAGGCTTCTCTTTTTCTATCTTTTTAAGCTTCTTCAGGCTTTTTTCAAGAGCTTCCTCTGCACCTTCTCTTTTCTTTTTTGCTTTCTTTGCCTTTTCAAAATAAACAGAGGCATTTTCTTCTATTGATTTTGTTATGTCCAGTCTTATTTTTGTTGTCAGCATTCTTTTATACCTTCAATAATTATTGCCTGCTCTGAACAGATTACAGGGGCTTTGTCTGGAAATAATATCACCTTGGGAGTAAGCTTAATCTGCTTTATATCTCCGAACAATTCAAAATTATACGGAAGTTTTTTCATCAGAGGATAATTTCTTTTAATTGAAGATTCAGCTAAATCAGTGGCATAAACTTTTTTCGAGCCGATTATCCTCATCTGTATCTGGGAAATGTCTGCATTAGCGCCGTTTTCAATTATAAATGAAATCTGCCCTTCTTCTCCTGAGCCGCTGTAGCATATCTGCGGAATCCCTTCAACCTCAACAAGCTTCATGCCCAGATTTACAGAGCATTCTGCGTTAGCTTCAAGAGAAGCCCTTCCCCAGTTCATGACAATAACTCCAAGACCTACTGCAAGAACAAGCAGCATTACTGTTGCCAGAAGAGGCGATATTCCTTTTTTTCCTTTTAATATAATATCCATAAATTCACACCTGCTTTTTTTAGCCGTGATATTTTTCCTTCAAGAGCAAGCTCAAGAAGATGTTTTTCAGCAGTATTCC
>JAHWIL010000078.1 GCA_019322545.1 Candidatus Woesearchaeota archaeon | reverse complement strand
GGTGCAATTGCAGACAGCATAATCAAGCTTAATTATCTTTTTACAATTTCAGAGAAGATGATTGAAAAGAAATTATTTTCCTTATCTCCAGAGAAAAAAAAGATTATTGTTTCAGAAATAATTAAAAAATTAAAATAAATACTGCAGACTAAACTCTGCAGTATTTGAGAAAATGCAAAGCATTTTTGATAAGATTATCCTTTTCTGTTTAACAAATTTCTTACTGTGTCATCAAGCTCAAGACCTAACATTCTTGCTTCTCTTATTTTTTTCATGAGAAGTATGAGGACAATTGTAACTTCTATAAGTATCAATACACCAATTATAAAAATAAATATCATGAGTTCTGGCAAGGGCACATCAACACCAAAAGTATACATTTAATCACCTCGTTATCAATAAAATGTTTCAAATAGTATATAAATATTGCTTTTTGTGTATAAAGCAACTATGACTATTAAATCTCAGAATATGTCTCTGAAATCAAAGTATAGAATACAATTGCACCTGCAAAATATGCAATTGATGCGATTATTATATTTATTATAGGAATAAAGCTTAAGACCACCATGATAAGATTTCCAATTGCTATAAAACCAAGCATGATTAATGTTGCAAGCAGCCAGTTAATGAAATATTTTGCAGTAAATGCCTGCTTTGATATGAAGGCTATATTAAATCCATTCAAGAACCTGTCTTCTGCAATAAATCCCATTAATGCCATTGGTGTCAGGAACCATGCAAGAATCCCAAGAATTATGCCTATTGTGAGAAAGACAGGAGACATAACATAAGGAGATGCTCCTGCTGCAATGCTTGAATATGAAGGAGTAGTACTTACTCCCAATGAGATGAATATCATAAAAGGAATCATCCATATGAGAGATATTAAAAAGAAAAAGAATCCTCTTGTAAACAATTTTTTCCAGTTTTTCCATGCAGGAAGCTTTTTTTTCCCTGCCATTGAGAGTCTTGATGCTTCAAAAATATAGCCCAATGAAAAAAAATTTATAATCGGTAGGATTGAAAGCAGTGCGCCGACAATTAGTTTTGTAAAATCAGAAAATGGTCTTTTTATTGCATTTGTGTAATTTACCATTTGTTCACTCTCTTTTTTATGTTTTAAAATGAGGATATAGTATTTAAAGATTACTTTTTTCACAATCCTGATTTTTGTTGTCCTTATAGAGTGATTATAAATAGAAAGATTTATATATTGAAAAAAATACAAGATTTACTATGACAGAGAAAGTATCATACAGTCGTCTGGAAGAAGAAGTAGGATTGTTGCTTAACGGCAATGGATTTCGTAATCCTTATGACACAGCAAGGGAAGAAGGCAAAGTCCTTTCTAATAATGCAAGAGATTTTGAACTCATAACTGGGGTGAATAACGGATATGCTGTTTATGATGCTTTTGGCTTAAATCCAAGGGTATTTTTTATACTTGATGTCCATGAAACAAAAAATCTGCCTGAAACCCAGGCACAAATACTAAAAAACTGTATTTCTGCAGGATTACTTTCACGTGATGATGTCCTGCTGAAAGAAGGAGAGGATGGAAAACTGATTTATAATGGCCTGAGGCATAATAATGATAAAACTGCAACAATCCAGATAGAGAAACAGCTTGAATTTGAAAAAAAGATTAAAACATTAGATGTGCCTAAAAATTACTGCATTACTAAAGCATATCCCGCATTAAAAGAAGCAGGCATTGATGTTATTTTTGATGATGACCCTGGTTTAATTGAGGCATTAGAAAAGATAAATGAGGAAAGGCAGACTTATGTTAAAGGATTAGAGAGGTATGACTTGGGATTTAGAGAAGGCCCAAGAGAGCCGTCAGAACTGGAAAAAAAGATGCTGGACTTAAATAAAGAGATTGCAGCTGCCCTAGGTAAAGAATACTCTCCACCAAAAAAAGACAGGGCATGGTTAGAATCAAACCTGATGGGAGCTGAAAGGAATTTTTTTAAGCTGTTTAAAAGCAGAATAAGATGGGTATTTTTAGAGCAGATAAAAAAGCAATTAAAAGAAAAGAGACATGTATTCCAGATAGTCGGAATTGCTGATTATATCATGAGAGACTATACTGATGAAATGGGAATAATTCCCGGTGCTCTCAGGGAACAAAACATAGAATACGTGGCAGTTATGCCTACTAGGGTTGAAATGCTGCCAGAAGAAGAGTGTCTCCGGCATAAATAGAAAAGATGAATTTTATGTTTCAGCTGTTTGCGGCTGTTCAGTTATGAATTCACTTATTTTCCTTCCTTCTGTTGCCCTCAAGTTTTGTTTCTGCATCTCTCTTACTTGTTCCAATACTTCTTCAAAATGAGGGATATCCTCAGTGTTGTCTGCCTTGTATAATGCGTTAAATAATTCTGGATATTTCAGCAAATAATATTTTGCTATGAAAAATCCAAGATTATATTCTGTTGCCTTAAAATTCTTTGTCATCAGGCTTGTAAAAGCCAGCCTGTCAAAATAATTCATATCAATGCCTTTTGACTGAAGCCCCTTAAACTGGTTATCTAAATAATGAAATATTGCTATTTCTGCCAGCCCCTCATCAAGCAATAAATCAAATTCAAGTTCTTCTGCTATTGCAGATTGTTTTTCTTTGAATTCGGCATCTATTCTGTCTAGTTTTGCTTTCATTAGAATTATTTCCTCTGCACCAGTTATCTGTTTAAATTCCTCAAACAGTTCATCTTTTTTATTGTCTCTTTCTTTTATCAGTTTTTCATACTCTGATTCAGATACTGCATCTCTTATTACATGGCTTATTTCATGGATTGATGTGGGTAATAAATAAGTGAGCAAGAGTTCATTTCTTACATTGATATATACTCTTCCTAATTCTCCTGGCGAGCTTTTTGAAGAGATAAATAATCCTGCTGCTTTTATGCTTCCAGATGCTATTATAGGAATCCTTGTTATTTTGTTATTGTATTCAATAAAAATAAAAGGAATTGTTCCCAGTTCAGCATCCTCAAATACAGCCCTCATTGAGAGAAGGAACTTTCTTTCTTCCTCAGAAGCAGATTCAAGGAAAACTGCATAATCTTTTTTTCCACTGTCAAGGTCATCTATTGCACTCCAGATATTTTCATCTTCAAAATCAGGATGTATTTTTTTGTATGCTACAAGGGCTTCTTTTAGTATATGGGTTTTCATTTCCTGGTCAAGATATTCTTGTTTTATTTCAAGCCTGATTCCCAAATCTTTGTAGTATTTATTTAAGTAATCTGCAAAAGTAATATAATCACCGTTTGAATCAAGGATTACTCTGGTTGTCATTACCTCTAAAAGTAATGCCTGCTGTTCCTCAGCCGGCATTGTTTTTGTTGGATACAGGTATTCTTTCAGCAGAGATTCGGTTTTTTCTGAAAGATGCCCATTTTCAAAGAGGTTGTTTGTAAGAGCAAGGTCTGCCCTTACTCTATCTGTTCCAGATGGTTCTGAACCGTATTTTTCCTTTAGTTTGTCAAGTCTCTCGCTCATTGGAAGAGCCAATACCATTGCCTCATCTTCAAATGTTTTCCTTACTTCTCCTGGTTCAGGTGCTGTGATGATTTCTTCTAATGATGCTGGTTTTTCTTTAACAACAGCAACTTCTTGCTTAGGGAAGAATTTGCTCCATGTCCATGAAACACCATTTGCAATTACTTTAACTCCATCTATCACTAGCTGAGGTGAGCCTACAGTATATAATCTATATCCTGCCAGAGGTACAGAAGCTTTTCTGAAAATCTTTATTTCCTCTGGTGTTATAGGTGGGGTGCTGCTGCTGAGTTCTTTTAGAGCAGAAATTTTTGCTTCAATAGAAAGGTATCTTAATCTATCTTCAAATGAAAGCAGGCTTTTTTCAGGATTTTCCGGATTAAGCTGTTCAAGGTAAGGCAGGGACTGCCCCTTCTTTTGCAAATAAGCAACAGTTCTTTCCTTGAATTTTTTTAAGTCATTATTAACCAAGGCAGAATAATCTGCCGGCTTTGATGTCAAATCATATGATAATCCAAAATCAAGAATCCATAGATTTCCGTCTTTATCAGCCATGATATTATCCCTATGCAAATCTCCATGTATGAAACCTATTGCGTGCAGCCTGTTTATGGTTTTCAGGAGATTAAGCCATGCTGTTGGATTTATCTTGCTGTGTTTGAGGTATTCTGTTAAGGTTTCTCCTTCAATATATCCTAATATTAAATGAGCTTTTTCATCAGAGACACGTACAAAATCAATATAAGGAACTATTCCTGTTTCTGGAATAGGCAGTTCTGGATAAATATCAGGATTATAAAAATCCTCATGGACTTTCTTTAAATTCATCTGCTCTTCAACAAGAGAATCTAATGATGCTTTTTGGGCATTTTCCTCAGTTAATCCTGCTTTAAGCCAAAGGTCTGGCTTGTTTTCTTTTATTATTACTTTTTGGCCTGTTTCACGCATTGTTCCTTCATATACCTTTGCCTGCATGGTTTCTGTTGAAATAACTTTTTCAATTCTGATAATATCTTCAAGAGTTCTTGCAGGGGAAACAAAATCCTTTAAAATATCTTCTGCACCCCTATCAAGATATGGCTTTTTTATGTTTACCCAGGATTTTTCAATTTCCTGCCTTACAAATTCAAATACCCCTGTTTTGTCTGTAATGCCTTTTTCAACTGCATCTGCAACTGCATATGCTGTATTCCCTGTCCTGGCTTCTCCAAAGCTTATAGAAGATGGGAACTGCGCATATCCAACACCTTTTGAAATCTTTTTGGTAAATAAAGGAGTATCTTCATCAACCCAATCCGGGTGTTTTGCTAATACTGAAGTTATTATTTCAGCAACCTCTGCTGCATCTGTTTCCAGAGGATAAAAAACAGCAGCATCGCTTCGCTCAAATCCTCCGTATCTTGACATCACCTTGGATAACATAGGTATGTCTCTTGAAGCAAATTCCCGGAAAACAGCATTCATAAATTTTGCAGTGTTTTCTATGCTATTCAGATGCACATAAAAACGGACATCTTTTTTAATAGCATCAGTTATCTCTGCCATAGCATCATTCTCTATATAGAACCACCTCCTGTAATTAGGGGCATAACCCACACCTTCAATTTTCTCTAGAAGATTGTTAAGCTTTTTACTCATCTTTTCGTATGTTAGCTCATCATATCTCCCAGAAGGCAGATTATTGTATTCAGTATATGCCTCATCTGACAAGATTGTTCTAAGCAATGAAGATTTCATTGCTAATAAATCATTTTCAAATACCAATTCAAATTCTATATCAAACTTCCTGCCTGTTATTGATTCATAGCGTTTTTTAAATTCTTCCTGAGTCAGAGCAAGCAGGGTGTTTCTCAATGACTCAGCCCTTGGCAGTAGTTTTTCAACCAATGATTTATACTGCTGTTCATAAACTGTTTCCGAAACAGCAGCCGGTGCTGCTTCTGGAAGTTTTACTTCTGGCAATGGAGCAGCAGCTTCCTGAGAAAGAGCTTCCAGTTTTTCAGTTAATTCCTGTGTAATAAACTCGCTGGCAGTTCCCTTGAATTCTTTTCCTTCTAAAGCACTGTTTATTTCTGCAATAGTTAATCCGCTTTCCAGCAGCTGAAGTGTAGCAAGTTCTTTTGAATAAAATTCATTCTCCAGCATAGCATCTACAATCTCAGCAAGATGCAGCTTAGGATTAACCCATCCATTGAATTCTACACGAATATCTTCTGGCCCAAAACCAAGATATGATTCTTCAATTAATCTCCTGAATTCTTTCCTGGTTGTTATTACTCTGAGTCCTTCTTTTATCATTACTGGAGTAGCACAATATTGTTTCATAAGCATTGCTACTGACCTTGGATTAATAGCATTGGCAAATATCTTATAATCTTCAAAGTATTTTTGGTAGAACTTCTGCTCTGCATTCCAGATAACTGTTCCAAGCCCAAGTGCCTGGAAGTTTAGATTAACTTCAAGCTTTTCAATAGTTATAATCTTATTTTCAAAATCTACACTGGTATGGAACTCATCCAAAACCTGATTTATTCCAATACTGACAATCAGCTTAGCCCTTGAAGAAGATATGAACTCCGGCTCAACTGCTATAGGTCCGGTTAATCTGCTTAAAATGCTTTGTGTTCTTTCTTCTATCTCTTCTGGAGTTGGTTCTCTGTTTAACTGGCTTTTTAGAACACTCTGCATTCTTGCTTTTAATTTGTCAGGATTATTAATCCATTCAGTTCTCCAGCTGTCTATAGCATTTTCAACAGCAGAAGGAAGTTCTTCTTCATATGCCTGTTCTGGTGCAACTTCAACCCCTGGCTTCCCGGTAAATTCAAATATTGAGATTCCGATATCATCATTCCTTTCTGTTCCTTTTGAAAATTCTGAAAGGTCATTTATCAGTGCATCTATCAATGCAGCAGGAGATTTTTCAGTGTTTATTCTGAGCACTTCATTTAGTCTCTCCCTTCCGTATTGCTTTTTTCTGATATCTAATTGTTCATCTACGCCATCTGTTGCTATTATTACTTTATCCCCCTGACCTAAAGTTCTTGTTTCTGTCCTGAACTCATAATTAGGCATCAAGCCAAGATAAGGCCCTGTGCTTCCCAGCGATTCAGTTATTCCTGTGCTGGTTAATATGTATGCTCCGGCTCCTGCTCCTGCAAATTTTATTTCTCCTGTTTCTGCATTTATATCAGCTAATGCAAGAGTGGAAAACTGTTCTTTTGACATGAATCTCATAAATTCACTATTTATCAGTTTTAAGAATTCTCCTGGTTCTCCATTGTAAGACTCCAGCCTTCTGCTCAGGATATCATTAAGCATTGATTTAATCATAGATGCACTTAATCCTTTTCCAACAGCATCCCCGTTAAACATAAGAACATGTTGTTTTCCATCAATGATAACTACAGTTCTTAATACAATATCGCCGCCTACATCTTCTTTTGAACTGTACAATGCAGACGCTTCAATGTTTTGAGGAAGTTTTTCTTCTGCTGTTATTGCCTCTGCCTGAATTATAAATTCAGAAACATATTCTTCTGCCTGATTTTTGGTCAGCCCTTCTGTTTCCTGCAGATATTGCAATAATGCAGCGTATGCTTTATTCTGGTTATCCAGTTCTGTCTCTCTTTCATCCAAGCGTATTCCTTGTTCTTGTTTTGCTTTTATCTCCTCTGTTAATTCTAATGCTTCTTTTACTGCTGTTTCAATAGCTGCTTTTTTTAATACAGGTCTTTCAGGAATAAATCTTTCAACAACAGGAGAAGGAATTGTTTCAGGGATTTTTTCCTCAGCAGTTATTTCTCTTGCTTTTTCCAGCTCTACTTTTGCAGCAAGGTACGCGTTAATAATTGATAGCTTATCTTTTTCATTCAGGCCAGGCGCTTCAAAATGCTTTATCAATGTTTCAGCCATCCCGTCTCTGAGTGATTCAAGTTTTTTGAACTGTATGTCAAAATAATTATTCCATGCATTCTGAGTAGTTTCATCAAGTTGCATCTGGGATTCAACTATGATTGTGTTTTTGATGAGGTCTTTCTCCATTGCGAGGAACTGACTCATCATTTCTGCAATATCTACTTCATTAAGCGCAGCTATTTGATTAACACTAATAAACTCAGGTCTTTTAGCAACTATGCCGAAAAGAAATTCAAGAGGGTCTGCAACAGGACCATAAACAGGTATAATTGGGAGAAATACTTCTTCAAAAATGCCTTCTGACAAAAAGAATGCCACTCTTCTCGCACCGCCTGCTCCAATAAATCGGGTCAAGCCAAACCTTACTCCTACTTCAAAACTCTGCGAGGCAGCATAAGGAAGAGTCATCATCCTGCCTATTGGAGCAAGTATATGTTTTCCAATATATGCAAACTTTTTGCTTCCCCAGATTGCTAATTTCCCCATCAGGTTAAGACCGCGGGATGCAAAGAATCCTCCTGCTTTCTCAAGACTTGTTACAAAAATGCCTTTTAATCCCATATGAGTTACTCTTGTTGCAAAATTAAGAGGGCCTGCCATTG
>JAHWIL010000077.1 GCA_019322545.1 Candidatus Woesearchaeota archaeon | reverse complement strand
TGAGATTGTAAGAGAAGGGGAAGACATAATACTTAGAATAAATTGCGAACAGTTCCCTTATACTCCTTCTATTGAAGATAATCCTGCAGTCATGTCAAAGACAGTTGACTTTATTCTTGAAGCAGGAACTGTCACAAAAATAATTTTTTCCCAAAAAAGAGATTATGAATATGATTATTATCAGACTCAGCTTTTGATTGATATTGCACAATTATACAGGGAGCTGATAAGAAGAAAGGACATTTTCTCTTATTATTCTGCAGGGCCGGAATGCGCAGAATGGTTTAAGGCAAAATATGCAGGGCTTCAGCTGAGTCTTTTCAGAATGCTCAAAGAAGATGTCATAGGGGGCTATGTTTCTCTTAAGCGGGAATTAAGGCAGCAGACAATTGAGCTTGAGAGAAGAGTAGATGAAAGATACATTTCATGCAGGCAAAGATATGTTTCTATGCTTGATTATCTTGTGAAATCACTCGAACAATTAAAGATTATACAGCTTAGCCAGCCATATCTTGCAGGCTATAAAGTAAAAGACAGGACAATCTACAGAAGGATATTCAAGGCAACTGTCAAACCTGATTTCATGTTTGCAAAGCTTCTTGCAAAATATCCTATGAGGGCAGAAACAATCGGGGCATATACTGTCGGGACAACAGACATAACAATTTTTAAGATGCCTGACACAAGCCAGTACTTATACCATATCATTCCTCCTGAATTCAAGCTTTCTGAAGACAAGTATGATATTCTTGACACTGCGAGAAAGATAATGGCAGAACACAAGCCAAAAAAAGAGGAATTTGTTGACCCTGAAAGAATGAGGAATGTTTTCTATAATGTTGGGCATGATTTAATTGAAGAGCTTGCAGGATACAAGAAACTTAAATTAAGAACAAAAGAGATTGATGTTCTTGCAGAGATTCTTGTCAGATATACTGTGGGCTTTGGATTAATTGAGGTTCTTTTGCAGGATACAAAGATTCAGGATGTGACAATAAACAGCCCAATGGGAAGAATGCCTATGTTTATTGTGCATGAGGAATTTGGGGACTGCATGACTAATATTATCCCTACTTCTGCTGAAGCAGAGAGCTGGGCTTCAAAACTGAGAATGATTTCAGGCAGGCCTCTTGACGAGGCAAATCCAACCCTTGATACTGAGATTACAATACCTCTGGCAAGGGCAAGGGTGGCTGTTGTTTCTCCTCCATTAGACCCGACAGGGCTGGCATATGCATTCAGAAGGCATAGAGACAGGCCATGGACTCTGCCTTTGTTTATTTCAAACAGAATGATAAACTCCCTTGCAGGAGGTATTCTGAGTTTTATTGTTGACGGAACAAGGACAATGCTTGTTGCAGGGACAAGAAGCGCAGGAAAGACCTCTTTTCTCGGCTCCCTGATGCTTGAAATAATGAGAAGATACAGGGTTGTGACAATTGAAGATACACTTGAACTTCCTGTAAATGCATTCAGGAATTTGAATTACAATATACAGTCGATGAAAGTAAGGTCTGCGCTTGCAAGAGGAGGTGCAGAGGTTTCAGCTGAAGAAGGTATAAGAACTGCATTAAGACTAGGAGACAGTGCTTTGATAGTTGGTGAGGTAAGAAGCAAGGAAGCAATATCACTTTATGAAGCAATGAGAATAGGGGCAATGGCAAATGTTGTTGCCGGAACCATTCATGCAGAAAGCCCGTATGGTGTTTTTGACAGGGTTGTAAATGATCTTGGGGTTCCAAAAACCAGTTTCAAGGCAACAGACCTTATCACTGTCGCAAATCCAATAAGAAGCCCTGACGGGATTCACAGATGGAGAAGAATAACACAGATAACTGAAGTGAGAAAAGAATGGGAGACAGACCCCCTTCTTGAAAACGGATTTGTTGATTTGATGAAGTATGATGCAAAAACAGATGAACTGCAGCCAACAGATGAGCTGATAAACGGGGATTCTGATGTAATCAAGGCAATTGCCTCAAATGTAAAAGAATGGGCAGGCAACTGGGATGCTGTTTGGGATAACATATCCTTAAGAGCAAAAATCAAAAAAGCAATTGTTGATTATTCAAAGAAATCAAAGATGCCGGATATTCTTGAAGCAGATTTTGTTGCATTAAGCAATGACCAATTTCACAGGATTTCTGAAGAAGTGAAGGAGGAAGTAGGGGCTCTTGACAGCAAGAAAATATATTTTGAATGGGATGCGTGGCTGAAACGCGAGATTAAAAAAAGAGGCATCAGATAGCATGGCTGAAAAAGAGGATATAAGCGGACTTCTTGCAAAATACAAGGAAAGGCTGGGAAAAGAACTTAATGCAAATCCTGAAAAATTTCTTGAACCTGTCTTTTCAAGAGAATACAAGCAATTCAAGAGAGAGTATTATCCAAAACCCCTTTCTTTTTATGAAAAAGCGTGCAGGTTTTGCGAGAAGATTCTGAAGATAAGCCCGTCAAAGAAAAATATTGGGGCTGTTAAAGAGGCAATAAAGATATGCCATCTTGACATTACACCTGAAGGAAGCACATCTCTTGCAATCATCACATCTGTATTTATGATTATTTTCGGTGCCCTGCTGTTTATTGTTTTCGGCTCATTATTTTTCATGATGTTTTTTCTTGTTGCAGGGCTTGCATCAATATTCATTCTTGGCAAGATGCCTATTTATATTGCAAATAACTGGCGCATCAAGGCATCAAACCAGATGGTTTTGTGTGTTTTTTATGTTGTAACCTACATGAGGCACACATCTAATCTTGAAGCAGCTATAAGATTTGCATCTGAGCATCTTGAGCCTCCCTTATCCCTTGATTTGCGGAAAGTTCTCTGGGATGTTGAAACAGGACATTATGAGTCTATCAAAGAGTCTCTTGATTTTTATCTTGAAACATGGAGAAAATACAACATGGAATTTATGGAGTCTCTTCATCTTATTGAATCTTCTTTGTATGAGCCGTCAGAATCAAGAAGGCTTGATTTGCTTGACAGGGCTCTTGATGTTATCCTGACTGAAACATATGAGAAGATGCTTCATTATGCACATAATCTTAAAAATCCAATTACTATGCTTCATATGCTTGGCATCATCCTGCCAATTCTGGGGCTTGTTATACTTCCCCTTATTGTTAATTTCATGGGAGAGATAAGATGGTATTATATTGCTGCCCTATATAATGTCATACTTCCAGTTACTGTTTATTTGCTTGGGATTTCCATATTATCCAAACGCCCGACTGGCTACGGAGATACAGACATATCTGAAACAAATCCTGCTATAAAAAAACAGCGCAGTGTTTTGTTCAGGATAGGAAAGAAAGATGTTAAAGTGAATCCTTTTGCAATAAGCTGTGTTGTGTTTGCTGTTCTTCTGATTATTGGGCTAAGCCCTGTGATAATGCATGTAATTGACTCTGAATTTGACACTCAGATATTTGGAACATTCAAGCTCCTTGATTACAGAGAAAGCAAGGCAATAGAAGGGCCAAATGTCGGGAAAATCATAGGGCCTTACGGGCTTGGTTCTGCTGTATTATCCTTGTTTGTTGTTCTTGGAGTGGGGCTGTCCCTGGGATTATATTTTACGCTTCGTTCAAAAAATGTAATTAAAATAAGAAAGAAAACAAAGGAGCTTGAAGACGAGTTTGCATCTGCATTATTCCAGCTGGGAAATCGTCTTGGTGACGGGCTTCCTGCTGAGATTGCTGTTGGAAAGGTTGCAGAGGTTATGACAGACACAACATCAGGAAATTTCTTCAGGATTGTAAGCATGAATATTTCTAGATTGGGAATGTCTGTTCAGGATGCGATATTTAATCCGCGCACTGGAGCTCTTGTTTATTTCCCTTCGCGTGTTATTGAATCATCCATGAAGGTTCTGACACAGTCAATCAGAAAAGGGCCAAAGGTTGCTGCACAGGCACTTATGAATATTGCCAGATATATTAAAGAAATACACAAGGTCAATGAACGTTTGAAAGATTTGATGGCAGATATTATTGCATCAATGAAATCACAGATAAGCTTCCTTACACCTGCAATTGCAGGCATTGTTATTGGAATAACTTCTATGGTAACAACAATATTAGGAAGATTAAGCATACAGATGAGCCAGCTTGTTGTTGCAGGGGAAGAAATCTCAACAATGCAGTCTGGTTTTCTCGGCTCTCTTGGAGACGGCATTCCAACATTTTATTTCCAGATAATTGTAGGTATTTATGTTGTTCAGATTATTTATTTACTGACTGTCTTGTCAAACGGCATTGAAAACGGCTCTGACAAGCTTGCAGAAAGATATTCTCTTGGAAAGAATCTTATTAGAAGCACGCTGCTTTATGTATTTGTTGCATTTGTTGTTATGGTTTTGTTCAATATTATTGCCTCGCAGATAATGATGGCGACAATGAGTTGATTTCTAAAGAAATATTAAAAATGGGAACGGTGGGACTTTCAATCCTCAAGGATTGAACCTTAAGATTATTTGAACCCACGACAACCAGATCTTCAGTCTGGTGCTCTTTCCTGCAGCGAGCCTCACAAGCTCGGCAAGTCCCAGGTTAAGCTACGTTCCCAAACAAACAAGAAATAGAATAAACTTATTTAAAAGGGTTTCTATTAAAAGCAGTAATTCACAAATCATCAAGCTCTTTTTCCAGGTTCTCCATCTGTGTTTTCAGAAGTTCAAGTTTTTTAGCTGATTTTTTCTTTGTTTTTTCCTTTTCTTTTTCAAATTCTTTTAACAGGGATTTTTTCTTTTTCTGGAGCAGATTCGGCTTTATCTCTTTAATAGTCTCAGGATTTTTTACAGAATAATCTGTTTTTTTATTTAGTTTTTCAGATGCTAATTCCAGTTGTTTCTCCAGCAGATTCATTCTTTTCTGCATAATGGCCCGTGTTTTCAGTTTCTTTCTGATGAATTCAATTGGCAGGGGTTTTTCACCGGATTTCTTTGCCAGCCCCCTATCCAGTATAGGTTTTCTGGAGAAGATGGTTTTCTTTTCAAGTTTTTCAGATACAGATTCTGCCTGTTTTTTAAGCAGTTCAAGGTTTCTTTTTATTTGTTCCTGTTGTTTTAGTTTTGTTTTTATGAATTCTTCTGGCAAGTTTCTTGATTTGAATGTTGCTTTTGACTTTTTCTTTTTTTCTGGTTTTTTGAAGTGCTCAATGTTTTTGTCAAGTTTTTCAGATGCAAGCACAAATTGTTTCTGTAGTTTCTGCTGTTCTTTAGCAGCTTCTTCGTAAATGTTGCGCTTATGTTCAAGGAATTCTTCTGGAAGTTTTCTTGGTTCTG
>JAHWIL010000076.1 GCA_019322545.1 Candidatus Woesearchaeota archaeon | reverse complement strand
TATATCATTAATTAAAATCAGAGCCCATTCCCCTAATGGTCTAAATCTATCAGACCTATTTTCATAATAATCTCTCCAGATTGAAGAATCAAAATAGAATTTTTGCATATACAGATTAAAGAGCATTCATTTATATATTTTGTCCGCAGATGTCCAGTGCTATTTGTTTGGTCTTAATTCTTATAGAACTGCTTATGAAATCCATATACCAAAAGCCCTATTGCCCCGAATCTTTCAGCTAAAAAAGTGATGCAATCAAAAACAGACGGGTCTGATTCAGGATGAGTATACCTGTAAGCAACATGTGCAGCCAGAGCAAGACCTGCAATGAGAGCAGCATAAGGAAGCAGATTAGATGTTTTTTGCTCCAAATCTTCTCCTGTGTTTGGTTGTTCTGGTATTTCTTCTGGTTGTTTTTTCTTCATTTCCCCCTCTGCCTAAAATACAATTCCTCAACCTGCTCTAATGTAGAAATCTCTTCAGGAGCTCTGTCTTCTCTTATTGTAATCAGTCTTGGAAAGCGAAGATCATAGCCGGAATTATATGTTGGTGATTTCTGGATTTCCTCGTAATTTATCTCAATTACAACAGATGGCTTTACCTTGATGTTTTTTCCTTTTTCTTCAAGTATTAATGGTTTCAATGTATTTGTCAGAAATTCAAATGAAACACCTTCCTCAGGCTTCTCCTTTATCCCTGTCCCTACTTTTCCGATTTCAAGGAAGTTTCCATCAGCATCAACACAGGCAATTGTGAATGAACTGAGCCATTGAGCTCTCTTGCCTTCTCCCCAATCTGCTCCGACTATCACCAAATCAAGAGTTTCCATTACCGGCTTTACTTTAACACCATAACCAACACGGGAGCCGGGCTTGTAAGGAGCTTCAAGGTTTTTTGCCATTATTCCTTCATTTCCAAGAGAAAGAGACTCTTTATAGAACTTCTTTGCTTCTGAAATATCAGAAGTAATAATCTGCTTTGCAAGATTTATTTTTTCAGGCACTTCATTTACTATTTTTCTGATTTCCTCTCTTCTTTCTTTGAATGGAATTTTAATCAGATTTTTTCCATTTACCTGAACTGCATCAAATATATTTATCATAACAGGAACATCTTTTACAATCTGATAGATGTCATATTTTCTTTTTATGCGCTGGGATATACTCTGGAATGCAAGCCATTTTTTTGTTTCAGGGTCAATTCCAATTATCTCTGAATCAAGAATATAATTCTCTGACTTGATATTTTCCTTAACAATCTCAACAACATCAGGAAACTGTTTTGTAACATTTTCAAGGCGTCTTGTAAACAGTTTTATCTCTCCATTACTGCAGTGAATTTGCAGTCTAAAGCCATCATACTTGTATTCAAATGCTGCAGGAACACCAACTCTTTCAAATGCATCTGCAAGATTCTCTTCCTTCTGATAAAGCATTACTTTCAACGGCCTTCCTGTTTCAAGTCTCACATCAGTCAAGCCAAGAAGCCCTTTCTGCCTTGCAATTCTCGCAACTTCTGAAAAATCATTTGTTATGTCATATGCCTCCTGCACAAAATCAACATAATTGTTGTATTTTGTTCGTTCTTCATCTTTGAATGGAATATCATTTTTCTCTTTATCATATTTTATATTCAGCTTGTCTCCAAAAAATGCCCATACAAGCGCGTCCCTCACAGAGCCTTCTCCAACTCCAAACCTCATTTCCTCAAGAACTGTCCTTGTAATATATCTTGCCTCAACAGGATTTGCAGATGTCAATAACTCTGCAATTAATTTTACTTTTCTGTCAACTGCGCCCTGTCCTCCTGTTTCAGAAAGTTTTCTCAGGTTTTCAAATATTTTTTTTACAGTCAGGTCTGCTGTGAATAATGTTGATTGCTTTTTTACTGCAGTTATTTTTTCAGCGACAATTCCCAAATCCCCTGCTTTCTTCCACATCTCCTCAATTTCATGCATAGGAATTCCTGTTGCAATGTTCAACGCTTTTAGAACTAACCTTGAAGAAACGCCTGTTTCCTGCTCAGAGGACTGGGGATAAATCCTTCCCTGCAAAAGCAAAACAACCGGCTGGATATGCTCTATATCTGTTTTTTTCAAAAGCTCTGCTATGTAGAATGTCTTTTCAAGGCGTTTTGTAGTCGACTCAAGTTTTTGATAAACTGCAACCAGCTCCCCATATCTCATAGACAGTAAAATAGAATTAGTTATTATAAAGTTTATGTTGAAAGTCTTGTTTTTGCTCTGTTTTCCTTGATGTTCCCTAGATTTTTCCTACACTCTCGCATGTCAGGAGTGTAGGAAATGTCAGAAATCAGAGATTTCTGAGCACACCAAAAATACAGAGTATTTTTCAGTGAATCCAATTAATGATTATTTTTTATTTTATTCAGAGAAAGATTTATTAAGGAGTATTCTTAGAATCTTGCTATGGAAGTATTAGACTGCATTAAAACAAGAAGAAGCATAAGAAAATATCTTGACAAAGCAGTTGCAGGAGATGATTTGCATAAGATTCTTGAGGCAGGACAGTATGCTCCTAGTTCCGGCAACCTGCAGAACTGGAAATTTATTGTTGTTCTTGATAAGGCAGTAAAAAAGAAGATTGCAGAGGCAGCCCTTCAGCAATACTGGATTGAGGCAGCTCCTGTCTTGATTGTTGTCTGCGCAGAAACAAAAAAAGCAGAAAGATATTATGGAATAAGAGGAGAGAGGCTTTATTCAATACAAAACTGCGCTGCTGCTGTTGAAAATATGCTGATAACAGCAAATTCAATTGGACTCGGAAGTTGCTGGATAAGTGCATTTGAGGAAGATGCAGTTGTAAGGATATTGGGAATTCCTGAAAAAGATGACATAAGGCCCCAGGCAATCATAACAATTGGATATGCTGATGAAACACCTGAACAGCCCAAGAGGTTCACTATTGAGACAATAACTTATTTTAACAAATGGAGAGGAGTTATGAAGGATGTTCCTGCATATTTCCAATACTGGGGAGAATCTGTCAGAAAAAACCTGCAGCCAAAAGCTGAGGACATTATTGAGAAGATTAAAAAGAGAATAAAGAAGAAATAAGAATTCTATTATTAAAAAAAAGAAACTCCTGCACTTGCAGGAGCAAAGGTTGTCTTGCCTTCGAAAATTTTATAGATTGGGGGTGGTTAGGGAGTAATCAACGAAGGCAAAGAATCTCGTCACATTGGTGACTATGAAAAGGGGGATTTAAAAAAATCCCTTCTAAACAAGCTCGATTCCAAGCTCTTCTGTTAACCTTCTTGCCTTTGGACTTGGTTTTGTATAATCAACCTTGCCAAGTATCCATGGAGAGTTTACTCCTGTTATTATAGTCATTACTGTTAATTTTCCTTTCATATTGTCGTCAATTCTTGCTCCCCAGATAACATTTGCATCATCATCAAGGGATTCTGTTACAAGCTCTCCGACTCTGTTAATTTCATCCAAAGTCATGTCAGGGCCTCCAACAACATGGATTAAAGCGCCGATTGCTCCTTCATAGCTTATATCCAGCAGAGGATTGCTTAATGCTCCTTTAACTGCTTCATCAACTTTGTTGTTTGTATCAGAGCTTCCTACTCCGATTGCTGCTACTCCTCCATTTGTCATTATTGCCTTTACATCTGCATAATCAAGGTTAACCAGGCTGGGAACTGCTATTGTTTCAACAATACCTTTTATCATTGTTGATATCAGTTCATTTGCAACTGCAAATGCCTGCCTTATTGGCAAATTGCCTGCAATATTAACCAATCTGTTATTATCAATTACTATAACTGTGTCAGAAACCTGCCTTAACTGCTGCAAGCCGAATTCAGCCTTGTCAACACGTGCTCTTTCAATATTAAAAGGCATTGTA
>JAHWIL010000075.1 GCA_019322545.1 Candidatus Woesearchaeota archaeon | reverse complement strand
TGCTTCTCTAAAGAGATTCATTGATAATTTAGATTCATCTGAATCATATTCTTTTTTATAAATAACTTTCCTGATATTGTATGCCAATAAATTTTTTGCACATGCAGGGCATGGAAATAATGTTGTATAAAGCACCGCTCCCTGATGGATTTCCCTGCTTAGATTTGCCAAAGCATTCATCTCTGCATGGATTCCTATGCATTTTCCAGTATTCAATGAATCTTCATATTTTAATCCAAGCTTTTCTTTTCTGCATCCAAATTCAAGGCAGTTTTCTTTCACACCTGGAGGGCTTCCATTATAGCCTGTTCCAATTATATGCTTGTTAAGAACAATGATGCTTCCTGCTCTGACATGTTTGCAGCTGCTTCTGGAAGAAATAAGTATTGCCATTGCCATGAAGTATTCATCCCAGTTTGGTCTCATTTGACAAGCACCTCATCAAAATAAGGTTTTGCAATATCTGCCATTTCATTTAATTCACTTTCTTTACATGGCTCAAGTTTTTCAAATTCTTCAGATATCAGTTTTACATTTCCCTGAAACTGCTGTATGCAGAATCGTTTTGAGCTATTAAGCATTTTTGCAATCCTGAAAATTTCTTTTTTTCCGATTAGTCCGGGAACTATGGTCGTCCTGAACTCGTAATCCAGTCCGCTGTTTCTGATAAGTTCTATTGATTTTTTAATTTTTTCTTTATCTGCTTTAACTCCTGCAGCTTTGTCATAATCTTCCAAAGGAGATTTTATGTCCATTGCAATGTAATCAACTAGTTTATTCTCAATCAAGTATTTCAGCACCTCTGGAAATGTTCCGTTTGTATCTACTTTTACAAGAAGACCAAGTTCTTTTAATGCAGAACAAAATTCAGGAAGCTCTTTCTGCATGCACGGCTCTCCTCCTGTAATGCAGACCCCGTCAATCCATTGTTTTTTTTCTGAAACAAACCTAAAAATCTCCTGTTTTTCTATCCTAGGAATCTCTTCATGCCTTAATACTAAGTCTGGATTATGGCAGAAAGGGCATCTGAAATTGCATCCCCCTGTAAAAACAACAGAAACAGAATTTGGAGAATAATCAATCAGCGATGTTTTCTGCAGTCCGCGGATGTTCATGATATCTCTGAAAGAGGGATGTTTTCAATTATCTTCTTTATCTCTTCAATCTTATTTGCAAAGTTGATTATATTTCCAGTCTCATCTATTACCAGCATAATCGGAATAACAAGAGAGCCGTCATCATTTCTCGTTACTTTTTCCTTTATTCTTGGATAGAATCTCCTGAACTCTTCCATTCCTTCTCCTGAAAGATTATAGTCTTCAAAAACTACTTTTCTTTCATTCATATATTCCTTGACAGCAGTGCATTTGTCGCATGCAGTCATAACAAACATTTTGTATATTTTTGCCATAGAATCACCTTAAACTTCTACTATGACCTCTTTTTTTTCTATCGCCTTTTCAATCTTTGTTTTGAAATCTTTTTCAAGTGATTTTTCTGAAAATGTTGCCCTGTGCTTAAACTCTTCTTTTTTCCCGTCATTCCAGCTTCTTATAGGCCTTATGTATCCGACAATCCTTGAATAAATATCAACTTCTGAGCCGCATTCAGGACATTCCCTGTGCTCTCCCATAATATACCCATGTGTTTTGCATATTGAAAAAGTTGGCGTAATAGAGAAATAAGGAAGTTTTGTATTGTATGCAATTTTCTTTACAAGCCGTTTGCATGCTTCTCCTGAATTCATCTTTTCTCCAAGAAATGTGTGAAATATTGTTCCTCCTGTATATAATGGCTGAATATCTTTCTGGTGTTCAAGCGCAGTTATTATGTCTTCAGTGTAATCAACTGGCAGCTGTGTTGAATTTGTAAGGAAAGGAGTATCTTTGCCAGAAGTAATTATATCTGGATGTTTTTTCTTGTCCATCATTGCAAGCCGATAAGACGTTGATTCTGCAGGTGTTGCCTCAAGGTTATAGAGGTTTCCTGTTTCTTTCTGATAGACTTTTAATCGTTCTTTCATAAACAGGAGTATTTCAATTGCAAACTGTTTTCCTTCTTCAGTTTCAAGTCCTTTTTTTAGGAAATTAAGGCAGCATTCATGCATTCCAACAAGCCCGACTGTTGAAAAATGGTTGTGGAATGAGCCGAGATACCTTCTTGTGTAAGGCATCAGCCCGTTTTTCAGGTTTTTTGTTATAACTTTTCTTTTTATTTCAAGAGAATCGCGCGCAAGATTCATATAATATTTCAGCTGTTCATAAAATTCCTCTTTTGTATTTGCCTCATAACCAAGGCGGTTCATGTTTATTGTCACGACACCAATAGAGCCTGTTGAATCTCCCATGCTCCACATTCCTCCTGGCCTGTTTATCAGTTGCGATGTATCCATATTTAACCTGCAGCACATTGCGCGAATGCTTTTTGGGTCCAGGTCAGAACCGACATAATTCTGAAAATAAGGAAGCCCGTATTTTGCAGCTACTCCAAAAAGAAGTTTTGCTATCTCACTGTCCCATTCAAATTCTTTTGTTAGATTGTAAGTTGGTATTGGAAATGTAAATACTCCTCCAGTTGCATCTCCTTCAATCATTACCTCAAGAAATGCCTTGTTTACCATGTCCATCTCTTTCTGGCAGTCAGCATATGTATATGGCATTCTTTTTCCGCCTACAATTGCCTTTTCACTTGCCAGGTCTTCTGGTGCCTTCAGGTCAAATGTAAGGTTGGAAAATGGATATTGGGAATTTCCGCTTATAAATACCTTGCCTTTTCTTCTGACAATTACTGTGTTATTTCTGGTTGTAGGGCACCAGACAATTCCATCATAAT
>JAHWIL010000074.1 GCA_019322545.1 Candidatus Woesearchaeota archaeon | reverse complement strand
TTGTTTTGCTTGAGCAGAAGATTCCTGCACGCTCCCCTCTTGAAACATAGGTTATATCTCCCCCACGAAATACTGTTTTGTTTCCTATTTTTGCCTCAAATTTTCCCTGTTTTTTAAGCAGTTCAACAGCTTCTTCTTCTTTTGCCCCTGCTATTTCAACCATCACATAATTATTTCCTGACAAATCACTTGCTTTTCTTACAGAAATGTCGCTCAGGCCATATACATTAAGCCGGTATTTTAGATTATCAATTAAAAAAGAGAAATCTTCTGCAGAGATTTTTTCTTCTGGCTTTAGCAGAACACGGGTTCCTCCTTCAAGGTCAATTCCTTTTCTTATATTTGATGTAGGTGCCTGGTATACATTTAATCCAAGATATGCCTCATCCAGCTCAATTATCTTTTTTTCCTTGATTGTCTTGATGATGGTTTTTGTTTTGTTTGTTTTTTCATCAAGGACTTCTTCTGAAACTTTTTTTGTAATTGTTTCATTTGTTTCCATTGTTGCAGAAACTACAGTTAAAACATAATTTTTTGTTGCAGAGGCAATCGGGAGAGTAGGATTCAGTTTTTTTGTTTTGATGTAAACTGACTGGTCTGGCTCCAGGGTGGCAAGAATATTATTATAATCTTCAATTGTTTTCACAGGAATATTATTTACTGCGATTATTCGTTCTCTGGTCATTACTGAATGAGTCAAATCAGGATTTTCCATATCTGCCAGATAAGCAGGAGAATCCTTGTCAACGCTTCTTATTGCAACACCTTCTGCCCATGGATTAGGCCAGATTGCCCATAAAGCAAGAAGTATAACTATCAATGCTAGGATTACTCTTGTATTTTTGATTATTTTCTTAAACCTGCCCATATTCAGAACCTTTTTTTTGCTTTTCAATGTGCCATCTTAACAGCCCTGCATTCTGTATCCATGTATTGATTAAATCAATACACAGGCCGATTAAAACTATTGTCATGATTTGCTTTATATCAAGAGAAAGTATAAGTGATAATGCGATTGCGATTGCAATCATTGTTGTTGCACTCATAGTAAGCCCTGTTTTCATTGCATTTATTGTCCTTTCATAAATAGTTCCTGTTTTTCCCTTCAGGACTTTTGTTGAAAGGAGAATATCTGTATCAACTGAATATCCAATAAGCATGAGGAATGCAGCAATTCCTGCTGTTCCGAGCTTTATTCCAAGAAGATTTACTATTGCAAGAGTCACAACAATGTCAGAGAATGCGCTTAATATGACAGCAAAACTGGGCATGCTGTATTTGATGTAAAGATAAATCAAAAACAATCCCAAAAGGACATTTATTATTGTAACTGGAAGGAGTGCTGATTTATTTGTTAATACCAATGAAATCAATACAATTGTTATCACAAGAACAAGAAGCTTTTCTTTAAGCCCTTTGCTGAAATACCAGAAAACAATCATCCCCATAAAAAAGAATGCTATGATTAATGCGCTTAGTGTTTCCCTGAAAAAAGACTCTCCTAATGAAGAGCCCATTACAGTGCTTGAATAATCATTTTTTGTTAAGTCTCCAAGTTTTGTTTCAACTGACTGAACCAATGCCTGCTCATCTTTTGGATTTATGTCTACTTCAACCACTGTTCTCTGGCCTGCAAGCCGGACATTGATGTCATTATCAGGATACTCTGCTCTCAGGAATTTCTCAAGTTCAAATATATCTGACTGCCTGTTTATGTCAAGGATAACTCCCCCTTTCAAATCAACACTCTTGTCAAAAAAATCTCCTGTTGACATATACTGGTATGAAATCTGCCCTACTGCAAGTATCAATAAAAGAAAAGGGATAATTAACAGGGTTTTGTATTTTTTTTCATATATTCTTCTGAAGAAATTTGGCTTCTTTTCCCCCACGCTTGCTTCTTCCATTAGAAAAAAGAACAGATGATTATTTAAAAAGGTTACTGATTTTTAAGAGCGACTTTAACCAATCCATCAAACAGCGGCGCTGGCTTCATTGGGCGTGACTTGAATTCGGGATGTGCCTGTGTTGCGACAAAATAAGGATGATTGTTTAATTCAAGGAATTCCATCAAACGCCTATCTGGCGACGCTCCAGAAAATACCAAGTCATAGGATTCAAGGATTTTTATAAATCCTGGATTTACTTCATATCTGTGCCTGTGGCGCTCTGAAACATCTTCAGCCCCATATAATCCATAAACTTTTGTTCCTTTTGTAAGTTTTGCAGGATATGCACCAAGACGCATGTTTCCTCCCAAGGAATCTATATCTTTTTGCTCAGGAAGAATATCAATTACAGGGTTGGGAGTATTTGAATCAATTTCTGTTGAATTTGCGTCTTTCAGACCGCAGATGTTTCTTGCAAATTCAATTACTGCCATCTGAAAACCAAGGCATAATCCAAGGAAAGGGATATTGTTTTCACGCGCATGATTTATGCATGCAATCTTTCCTTCTGTCCCTCTTTTTCCAAATCCTCCGGGGATAATCAGACCATGGATTCCTTTTAATTGCTCTTCTGCAGAGGTTTTTCCTGATTCTATTTCTGTTGTTTCAATATATCTTACCTTTACCTTTGCATCATTATAGGTTCCGGCATGTTCAAGTGCTTTTAGTATTGACGCATAGCTGTCATTC
>JAHWIL010000073.1 GCA_019322545.1 Candidatus Woesearchaeota archaeon | reverse complement strand
GCCCAATTCCTGGTCATCTGCACTTTCATTTGAACTGCGGGAGATATTCCACGTATAAAACTGCTGCATTCCATTTTTATACCAGAAGCCATTATAAGTAATATTGTCTCCGTCTGCATCTGAAGCATTTGCATAACAAGTAAGGTTGGCAGTAGTTCTGTTGAGAGGATGGTCTGTTGCATTTAAAAGCACAGTTGCATTTGACGGCACAGCCATTATTCCATAATCTGTTTGTTTCTGATATGATGCAGATTCTCCTGGCAGTATTTCTGGAATTTGTTCTGGTTCTGCCGGCATTTCCAGAGTTGTTTCTCCCTGAGAAATTTCTTCTGGATAAGCTGAATATGCTGCAAAGCCGGTTATTTCTATGAAGCCGGTTATTTGCGAAAATAACAGGAAGGAGAAAACTAAAGCAACTATCAAGATAGATACAGCTATTGCTTTTTCATTTATTTTATGTTTTCTTTTTGGCATTTTTGATGTTGAATTTGGCAGTATAGCCTTTTTCTGATAGATAAGCAAGCAGGATATTCTTTACAATCTCAGCTTCTTTTTTGCCGAATCCTTTGATAGAATGGAGTAGCCTGATTTGTTCTTCATCCAGAGATACTGCTACTCTTTTTGCCATGTTACAGATATGTAACGAATATGTAACATCTGTATATAAAGGTTTTGTTTTAGATAGCAAATATTTAAATATCTTCATATTTAAACGAATGATATGCTTGCAAAAAAAGAGATTAAGGAGATACGCAAAGAGCTTTCAGAAGCAAGCAATCCATTGTTCTTTTTTCATGATGACCCTGATGGAGTTTGCTCATTTCTTCAATTATACAGGTATGTCAGGGAAGGGCACGGCATAATTATCAAAACCACCCCAAATATCGGAGAAAAATTTCTTAGAAAGGTTGAGGAATACAAGCCAGACAAGATATTTATTGTTGATATTGCCATGGTTGAGCAGGATTTTATTGACAAAGCAAAGACAAAGATAATCTGGATTGACCATCATACTCCGCTAAAGAGGACTGGAAATGTGAAATATTATAATCCGAGAATCAAACATCCAAAGAAGAATGTCCCTGTCTCTTACATGTGCCATCAGATTGTTGAGCAGGATTTATGGATTGCAATGACAGGATGCATTGGAGACTGGTACTGGCCTGATTTTGCAAATAAATTCAAGAAAGAATATCCTGATTTGATTGCAAAGCCGATAAAGGAAGCTGAAATTGCCTTGTTTACAACAGAACTCGGAAAGCTTGTCAGAATATTCTCATTTATACTAAAGGGAAAAATGAAGGATGTTATGAAATGCATACGAATTTTAACAAGAATCAACAGCCCTTATGAAATTCTCAGGCAGGAAAATTCTGCAGGAAGATTTATCTACAAGAGATTTGAAAAGATGGACAAGGAATACCAGAAAATGCTTAAGTATGCTCTTAGTGAAGGCCGTGTGATTGATGAACTTCTTATTTACACTTATATTCATAAAAAAATCAGTTTTACATCAGACTTGGCAAATGAATTGATGCACCGCTATCCGAATAGGATTGTCATTATTGCAAGAGAGAAGTCAGGAGAGATGAGGATGTCTCTCAGGTCAAAAACAAGAACAGTCCTGCCAATTCTTACAGAATCACTTAAAGGAATAAAAGGGTATGGAGGAGGACATGAGTTTGCATGCGGTGCAAATGTTGCAAAAGAAGATTTTAACAAGTTTATTGAAAACACAGTAAAACAGATTTAGTTTTTAATTGCATACTCTATTCTTGATATTTTTATTGATGTTTCAGGCTCTAAAAGAACAATAAGTTTGTATCTGTTGTTTATTGACATCTTTAGATTCATAAAACAAGAATCCATGCATTCATTTGTGAAAAAACCTGTTCTTATTTCCTGGTTTTCTGCTTCTGCAGGTTTTTCATCAACCTCCCTGTTTGGTATTATCAGCAGCAGTTTATCAAGCTCTGGCTGTGTTTTTTTTCCAGTTGCCATCCCTGTTATTGCAGACATTGCAGTTGATTTTTCCATTGTATCTCTGTAAACAAGGATTCTTTTTCCTGTTATATCTGAAAGATATATCTCAGCAGCGCCTTTCCCAATTACCTGCCCTGAAACCCTGAAAGAAACCAAGGAATAAGGATTTTCATTTCCTGAAGTCAGTATAAATTCTGTGCTTTTATCCACAAGAAGATTCAACTGCTGGGATTTTGAGTCTGCAGAAACAAAGCCAGTAACATTTGATTTAGAGAAAACTGCGAGAAGGCCAATTAATACTATGATTATTATGATACTTAACTGTATTTTTTTCAGATTCATTTAATAGACATAGAATTTTAATCTTTATAATTTTTTTTAAATATTTGATTTTTTAATATACATGACCAAGGATAACATAATTACAACCAACAGTGCTGGAACTGCATAATAAGAATCTGGTTTTATCCCTGATGTTGGCCTGATTGCTGCTCCAGTGATTTTTGGAAGGCTTTCTTTTTCAGATATGGTCTGCGGCATTTCTTCAGATAGCAGATGTTCTGGTCTTTCTTCTATAGTTTCTTCAGTTTTTTCCTGTTTTGGAACTACAGAAATAGGTTTCTCAGGTTCTTTTTCACTGCTTCTGTGGTTGGCCCCCGCAGTAGAAGGAGGAGGTAAAGGCGCTGTTCCACAGGAGAAGGTCTGGTTATCATAAGAGCCGTTATTAAGAACACAATCACAGCTGAGATTAGTTACTGCACAGCATAAGGCATAATTTATATCCACGTAATACTGAGTTAATTGGTTAGATATGCAACTGGTATTAAAAGGACCAGTTATATTTTCAGTGCAGTAATTGCAGGAAGTAGACTGGTAATCCGAATAAGTGTTATTATTTCCATTATTCCACAAATCAGATAAAAGATTTGTTATTGAATAGCATACTGCGTAATTTGCATCATATTCTGTTTTTGTTCTGTTTTGCAGACGAGTGTCATTTATCTGGCAGGATTCCTGGTTTTGCCATTCAGACCAGCTGGAGTTTGTAATTGAATATGTGCAGTAATCGCAGAATTCATTTGTTCCATTATCTCCAGGAAGATTGTTTGCAGTTCCGCAGGAATTTTCATCTTCATAATATTTTATCCTCTGGTCAGATAAGCTGCAGTCTGCATATTGCACTGCCCAGTTTTCTGTGCAGACAGTATAATCAATTACAGCATTATACAGTTTAGGAGAATAATCTGAATCATCTGTTTCAAATATGAAGCTATACTGGAAGTATCTTGAATTAAAGTCTAGCATCTGCGGAGAGTTTGAATATTCTCCTGAGAAAATTGAATCTGAACAATCTGAATAAGAACAGTTTCTTATTGAGAGTGTTAAATTTGTATTTTCAATAGTTCCGGCAAATCCCTTAATATCTCCGCCTCCACCATTGAAATCTGTTGTTTGTTTATTCCATGTGATTCCCTGGTCATTTGAAACCCAGACATCTTCATCACTTTCAACAATATAGAGATAATTGTTAAAATATGCAACTGCTCTTGCATTCTGGGATTCTCCATTATAATCATCATTTACTTTTGTCCAGTTTATTCCATTGTTTTCAGATTTCCAGACATCCTCATCTGTTTCAACAGCATATAAATAGTTATTAGCATCAATGATTAATCCAGCGTTGTTGTTTGTTTCCCCACCATTATAATTATCTTTTACCAGGGTCCAGTTTTGTCCATTGTCAGTTGATTTCCAGACATCTGCCCTGTTGTCTGTTGCATATAAATTTCCTGAAGAATCTACTGCAAATCCTTTAATATCTCCGTTTCCGCCGTTAAAATCTATTGCTTGTTTATTCCATGTGATTCCCTGGTCATTTGAAACCCAGACATCTTCATCTCCCTCAACAATATAAAGATAATTGTCAAAATAAGCGACTGCTTCTGCATGCTGGGATTCTCCATTATAATCATCATTTACTTTTGTCCAGTTTATTCCATTGTTTTCAGATTTCCAGATATCATCATCTGTTTCAACAGCATATAGATAATGATTAACATCAATGATTAATCCAGCATTGCTGTTTAATTCTCCATCATTATAATCATCTTTTATTAGTGTCCAGTTTTGTCCATTGTCAGTTGATTTCCAGACATCTGCCTGTGCATCTACAGCATAACTTGAGTATATAAGAGGTGTGCTTGCCTGCCAGGATATCTCATTCCATACAGCAGAGGAATTTGCATCAAATACCTGAGATACGAATGTTCCAGATACATGGCCTGCGCTTAATTCAACATGGTCTATGTCATATTCTGTATTTGAGTACATCCCATTGTCAAAGTCTGGCTGGCTGTTGTCTGTAAAAGTGCCTGCAATAACCAAAGGCAGAGCAACTGCTATAATCAGCAATGCAATTATGATTATTTCACTTCTTTTTTTCATTTTCTTCCAGCTCCTTTTTCATAAATAATTCTATTTTTTTTGAAAGCATAAATGCATGTTTTTCGCAGTAATCCTGGTATTTTTGATAGACTTCAGAATTGACAGAAAGAGTGACTTTTTGCTTGTTTCCGTGTTTCTTCACCATACCAGTATAGGAAATACTATACTTCTATATAAATCTTTGTGTTTCTTTATAAGTATATGGAAGTATAACCAAAATATAAGGTTAGATTTAAAAAAAATAGTCACATTTATAAATGAGTATATTTATTAATTTATTTATGCGCCGGTGGTCTAATGGCATGACTGCGGCCTTCCACACGCTAAGCTCAAGATCCGCTGGGTCTTTACTAGCGTAAAGACAGCCGCCTATCTGGGTTCGAAAAGAGCTCAAATTTCCTAAAACGTGCTTCGTGCACTCTAATTTAGGTTCTTCGAAAGTCCCGGCCGGCGCATTCAAGCGAAGCATTATGGCGACGGAGGGACTAGCGAATTTCCCAAGAAATTTTAGCGTGGTCCCGCCCAATATATCTAAAATGGCAAAGAAAAAAGAAAACATACTGGTGTTCTGCGCCCATTCTGATGACCAAATACTAGGACCAGGTGCAACACTTGCAAAATATGCAAAAGAAAACAAGGAAATCTATACTTATATTTTCTCATATGGAGAGGCAAGCCTACTGTGGCTCAAGAGAAAAGTTGCTGTCAAAACAAGAGTTGATGAAGCAAGAAAAGCAGATAAACTTATTGGAGGGAAGGGGATTTTTTTCTTTGGATTAAAGGAAGGCAAGTTTAATGAAGAAATTGAAAAAAAGAAAATCATAAACCGCCTTAAGAAAGTGATAAAGGAAAAGAAACCCTCAAAGATATTCACGCATTCGTTCAATGACCCTCATCCTGACCACCGAATTGTTTACAATGCTATTCTGAATGCAATTACAGATATAAAATATACAGGAGATGTGTTTGCATTTGATGTGTGGAATCTGCTGAGATTCAGAAAAAATATACTTCCAAAGATGTATGTTGATGCTACAGGCACATTTGACAAGAAACTCAAGGCGCTGAAGATTTTCAAGAGCCAAAAAATGGCTTTGCTGACTCTTGTATGGAGTGTCTGGTTCAGGGCATTGGTTCACGGCTTTCACATCCATAAAAGATATGCTGAGAGGTTTTTTAAGATTATAGAATGAAAAAAAAGAAATTGCTGATTGCTTCAGACGCTTTCCTGCCGCATTGGGATGGTGTTGCAAGGTTTTTGTCAGAATTGATTCCAAGAATAAAAGAAGATTATGAGATTACTGTTCTTGCTCCGAAGTTTAAAGGAAAAAAACCAGATATAGAAGGCATCAAAATAATCCAGCTGCCTTTGCTGAAAATCCAGTTTGGAGATACATATTTTTCAAAATTTAAATTCAAAAAAATAAAGAAGATTGTTGCAAACCAGGATATTGTATTTAACCAGACAATAGGGCCTATTGGGATTGCTGCAATAAGGGCTGCAAAAAAACTGAAAAAGCCGATTATTTCATATATTCATATTATTGAATGGGAGCTTGCTCCAAAAAGTTTGAAGCGGTTTAAACTTCTTTCAAGGATTTTTGCAAAATGGCTTGCAAAAAGAATGTATAACAAATGCAGCCTTCTTCTTGTTCCTTCTATGGAAGTTACAGGAGTTCTTAACAGGGCAGGCATAAAGACACTGAAAAGTGTTGTTCATCTTGGAACAGACACATTGAAATTTTATCCTGCTGAAGATAAGATATCTGCAAAAGAGAAGCTTGACATAAATCAAAAAAATACAGTAATTGGCTACTGTGGAAGAATTAGCCGTGAGAAAGATTTGATGACATTATACAGGGCTTTTGTGCAGATTCATAGAGATTATCCAAATACAAGACTGCTTATTATCGGCGCAGGGATTGAGGAGCATACTGATATGTTTAAAAATAAAAAGGGAATAATAATGAAAGGTTCAAGTGATAATGTTGTGCCTTATCTCCAGGCAACAGACATATTTGTTATGCCCAGCTTAATTGAAACAACATCCCTTGCAACAATGGAGGCAATGTCCTGCGGGCTTGCTGTCTTGTCCACAAAAGTCGGGCTTACAAAAGAATATATCAAAAATAAAGTTAATGGAATATTTTTTCCAAAAAGAAACTCTTATGTATTGAGAAAAAAGATTGAACAGCTAATTAAGGACAGAGAGCTGAGATTCAGGCTTGGGAAAAATGCAAGAAGAACCATAGAAGAGAAATTTTCATGGGAAAGAACTGTTAAAGAGATAAAAAAAGTTCTGGGTGCTTTTTAGAGTTTAAATCATTCTAATTTATTCAACTCCCTAAATATATCAAGGTAATTTTGCTGAAAACCAGCTTTCTTAAGTTTTTGATATGATTTCTCTAATTTATCTTTAGGTCCTGATAATTCTCTGCCCTCATTAGTATAGTAAGGCTGTCCTCTCCCAATAACAGACATTGCCTTGTCTGTTTCCTTTTTCCCAGGACAGCCAATTCCTCTATCGCCGGCATCAGAAAATAAAGGAAATGCACTACAGGCACCAGGACGCACTGGATATACTGAACACTTACTGTCTAAATCAAGAAACTGGCATGGCTGATGAGGCTTTTTTCTTTCATATTTTATTGAATCTCCTTTTACATCCAAAACCTCTCCTATGTATTTGTTAATAAACTCCTCCAGACTCAGTTCCAGATGCTTGGAAATATTTGTGATATTGTAATTACTTAATTCAATACCTAATTTCCTGCAGCAATCCCCGCATTGCTTACAAATAAAAGGAATCCCTAGGTGCATATTAGAAATATTCTGCACAATATAATTTTCATCCGGCATTATTAGGAAAAATTTAAGATATTATCACAATTTCAAACTCACAATTTTTGAAATTCCGTGCTCATTCATAGATACTCCATACAAGTT
>JAHWIL010000072.1 GCA_019322545.1 Candidatus Woesearchaeota archaeon | reverse complement strand
AGCAGCAATACTTTCTCATGATGTGGATACAAAATACGGATTTAACAAAGGGCTTGAGCAGTTTAGAATACTAGAGAAGAAATTAGGCTATGCTTCAACCTGGTTTGTGCGCCCAGGAGACAGGTATGAATTGGACTCTAAAAAATTAAAAAGATTGATGAAAGAAGGATGCGAAATAGGGCTTCATGCAATAGGCAAGGCATTTAAAAATAAAAAATTTCTTTCTGCGCAAAAGAGATTTGTTGAGAAGGCGATAAATAAAAAAGTATTTGGAGTAAGAAATCATTGTCTTGTGAGAGAAGTCTTAAAAACACAATCTATTGAGGGAAAAGCTGGATTTCTTTATGAATCAAATATCCCTGACACAGATAACTGTGTTCCTAATTTTGAAAACAGGGGCAGTACATTTTTTTATCCCTACTTTTTGAAAGACATATTGATATTTCCCTTGACCCTGCATGACTGGTGCTTTATTGCAGGAAACAAATACACAGATAATAAATCCATGAATTACTATTTGAAAAAACTTAATCATATTCATTCCAGGAATGGGCTAATGACTGCATTGTTTCACAGCGCAGATTACATGACTGGCGACAAGAGGATATGGATGTACTGGAAATTTCTTAAATCAATGTCAAAAATTAAGAAAATCTGGGTTGTTCCCCCACTAGAAGTCCATGAGTGGATTAAAAAAAGAAATTTGGTTAAATTTAGCACTTTGAGTGATGAAAAAAACATTAAAATATCATTTACAAACTTTGTATGCACTCTTGCTGTAGATTCTGGATATTATAAATCTATTAAAAACAAAAAGATATACTCTTTTTATAAGTCCAAACCCCTTGATTTTGAAATTAAAAAATTCGGGAATTATGTTCTTTTCTGCTTTATTAACCCAAAAAGAGGTAAACTAAATGGGCGAAATATTTAAAAATCCCCCCTTACTTATGCAGGTTAAAACGATGAGGTTGATGACACAATGGAAATAGAACGATTTGCAAAAAATTCTCAGGCATTGGATTATAGGATTTATGTCAATGAAAATTTTGCAAAACATGATTTTGACAAGTGGCTGTTTGAAAATTTAGATCTACGCCCCAGTTTAAAAGTTTTGGATGTTGGTTGTGGAACAGGAAAACATTTATTTCCCATATCTAAAATGATTGGAAAAGAAGGATTAGCTGTAGGCTCAGATATTAGTGAAGAATCATTAAGTAAATGCAGAAAAATCAATGAATCAGGAGTGAAACTGTATAATGTTGATTTAACTGAGATGAAAAACAAAATAGACATGACTTTTGACAGAGTATTGTCTTCTTTTTCTATCTATTATACTAAAGATAAAATAAAAACTTTTAATGACATTTATGACTTATTGAATGAAGATGGCATTTTATTCATATGTGGCCCTGCAAAGGAAACAAACAAGGAGTTTTTCGGGCTTGTTGAAGAAGCAGGAGGCAAATTCTTGAATGAGCATTTTAAATGGTCCAGATTCTTAGAAGATGATGCACAACCAATCTTGAAAAAATTATTTGGGAGTGTTGAAGTAATAATTTTCAAAAATCCGATAGAGTTTCCAACCGAATCTGTTTTGCTAAATTACTGGAAAAGCACGGTTTTATATGATAAAAATATTGAAGAGAATATGAAGAAAATTATCAAAAAGAAATTCAATAATGGAACATTTACAGTTACAAAAGTGATTATGGGCTTGAAATGTAGGAAATATAGGACTGAGGAAAAATGAATCTAAAGAACAAATCAATACTTATAACTGGAGGCTGCGGGTTTATAGGAAGCCATCTTATTGACAGGCTTATCAGGGAAGAACCCGAGAGAATTACAGTTATAGACAATCTCTTTCTCGGAAAAGAGGAGAATTTGGCTGATGCAAAAAACTCCTTTAATAATTTAAATGTAGTAATAGCAGATGCTGGAGATACTATCTTATTAAAAAAACTAATAATTAATAATAATATAGATATTGTATTTGATTTGGCAGCTATGCCTTTGCCTAATTCATTAATTGACCCAAGAAAAGTTATAGAGAACAATAACAGCATAGCATTAAATCTTTTAGACATGTATAAGGATGATTTATTTGAAGAATTAATCCATTATTCTACTTCAGAAAGCTGCGGCAGCGCCAAAACAGTTCCTATGGATGAAAACCACCATCTAGACCCTATGAATCCTTATGGTGCAGGAAAAGCAGCAATTGATATGTATATAAAAACATATAATCTATTGTTCGGTCTGAAAACAAAGATAATAAGACCTTTTAATAATTACGGGCCAAGACAAAACAGAGACGCTTATGCAGGAGTCATCCCAATTACTATTGGAAGGATTTTTGAAGGAAAAACTCCAATTCTCTATGGTGATGGATTACAGACAAGAGATTATATATTTGTAAAAGATACTGCAGAAGGAACAGTTAGAATAGCTGAATGCAATGCTGCAGAAGGGCAATTAATTAATTTAGCTGCAGGAAGAGAAATACAAATCAAATATATTATAGAGACTATAAATAACATAATGGGATTTAAAGGAGATATTATCAAAGAGCCTGAAAGAGTATCTGATGTTAGAAGACATTTTGCAAGCAATAAAAAACTCAAGGATATCACTGGCTGGGTTCCTCAAACTTCTTTTGAAGAAGGGATTAAGGAGACTATTGACTGGTATAATTCTGTGCTTTCGAAGAAAAAATAAATTGCAAAGATTTGATGCAAATGAAACTTATAACTAATAAATTAGTATCAGTTGCTTTTCTTAATTACAATGGCATTAATATCCTAAAAAAGACAATACCTCATATCCTCAGATTAAAAGATGGAGTTTGTAAGGAAATAATCATAGTTGACAATAATTCAAATGACAGAAGCTGTGATTATATTAGAAGTTTGTTAGAAAAAAAAATACCAAACAAACTTATCAAAAATATAAAACTTATTTCAAACAAAAAAAATTTAGCCAGCGGAGGCATGAATTCAGTTCTAGGAAATTTTAAAGGGGATTATTTGTTTATCTCTGATAATGATATTGCTCTGGATGAAAACTGTTTTCCTAATCTGATTAAAGTCATTGAGTCTGATGAATCGATAGCAGCTGTTGCACCAACTTATGTTAATTATTTTAACAAAAATATCATTGAATCCACTGGCAATTGGATAAGCCTTTCTTTTTATAATGGCAAAATTGAAAATAAAGGCAAAAACGCTGATTTGATATTAAAATCCCTTAAGATTTCAAAAGTCCCTTTTTGTGGAGTTTTATTATTAGATTCAAAATGCGTAAGCTCAATAAATTATATTTTTGACCCTGATTTTTTCCTGTATGGGGAGGATGTTGATTTATGTTTAAGAATATGGCTTAGTGGCAAAAAGGTGATGTATGAGCCAAATGCAATTGCATATCATATGGAATCAAAGACAACAGAAAAAAATTTCCATTCCAGCATGCTTGTTTATCTGAGAGAGCGAAATCTTATTACAACTTTTTTTAAAATACTTGGATGGAAGAGCATATTCCTCTTATCTCCTTATGTATTTGGGATGAGATTTGTGGCGATGATAAAAGATTTGTCAAAATTAAGATTTTCAAATATCCCAGCAAGATTAAGAGCTATTCTATGGAACCTGTTAAACTTTAAGAGAACTTTAAAAAAGAGAAGAAATATTCAAAAAAACAGAAAAATCAGTGATAAGGAATTATTCAAATTATTTACAGAAAAATTTCTTTTTAGATAAAGAAGACAAGAAAATTTATTTTTTAATGATTTCTGCTTTGAATTCAATCTGCTTTATTATATTTCCCAGGAAAGAGCTGATAAAATGCCTTAATCCAAGATATTTTGGAAAGGGAATATCTGGAATAAATTTGCCCCAAAATGTAGGAATTACTTTTATGCTCTTAACTTTGTAATAACAACTTGCATAATGGAGATTTTGTTTTTCCAAAAAGAAATGCTTAAAAAAATTACAATCAAATTTCTTATATGGGAATCCAATTGTTGAATTATGATAGGGAACTGTGATATGCACATTTGTTTTGTTTTTACCTATTCTATGGATTTCTTCCATTAGTTTTATTGGACAATCTGCATACTCCAGGATAGACTCCATGAGAATAAAATCAAATTGATTATCCCTGAAGATTTTCATCGGCAACTTGTTAATATCTACCATAATATCAACTCCTTTCAAATTAGGATTAAAATCTGCATTTACAAATCCTTTTTTTATTCTGCGTCCACAACCAAGATTTAATTTTTCCATTTTTCCTTAATCAAGATATACAAGAGCTGTTTTGTTCAGTTATTTCTCTAACTAATGCTCTTTTTAATCATGCAATATGCCTCCCCCTTTAGGCTAATAATTTATTATAACAATTTAAATGTTTTTCTATATTTTTCTTGATTTCAAATCTTTTAAGCTTTGTTTTTGGAATTTTTTTATTATGTATTTTTATAACTCCCACTGCAATACTTTCCGGATTTTTTGGCTTGATAAGAATGAATTTTCCACTCACAACTTCCGGCAGGGAAGTTGTATTTGATGCAACAACCGGCTTGTTCATTGCGCATGATTCTGCTGCTGTAAATCCAAATCCTTCTGAAAGTGAAGGCACTACAACACAGTCAGCCATCTTGATAAATTTTGGAAGCTGTTTGTAAGGGACGGGGATATAGGGATACAAAATTATTTTATCTTTTATTCCCATTTTCTTTATTAAATTTAATATTCTTTTATATCTTTTTTTATATGCCTTATCCCTGCTTACAATTGCAAATAATTTTGCATTTTTAATTTTTTTAGATATTAAAGGAACTGCTTTAATGAGATATTCCAGACCTTTGCTTATTCCCGGTCTTCCGTAAAACAGATAGACAAAATCTTTTTCAAGATTAAATTCTTTCCTGATGATTTTTCCGCTATATCTTTTTGGATTCCAAAAATCGTAATCAATCCCATTATAGATTACTATTGATTTATTTCTTAAGATTCCCTGTGCAAGAACCTGGTTTTGAGTTGAATTTGAGACAGAGATATATCTATGGAAATTTAATTTAATAATTGCTTTTTCTAAGTATTTATGCAAAAATGATTTTAAGGAGCTCATTCCAAAATTTTTCCAATTGTTTCCAAGAATCTCATGGATTGTAATTATGCAGGGTTTTCTTGCTAATATAGATGCTATTTTTGCAGGAAATGCCCCATTATATGTTGTTGTATGGATTATCT
>JAHWIL010000071.1 GCA_019322545.1 Candidatus Woesearchaeota archaeon | reverse complement strand
GTTATCTTTTTCGGCATATTGAAGTGATAACTAATCAACTATATAAACATTTCCAGAAACATTTATATAGATGTAGTTTATTTAAGATTGACATGGTTGATTTAAAGTCAACTCAAATAAAGAAATCAGGACATTTTCTATAAAATGAATGAAAAAAAACAGGCGGCAAAAAAAGAACAGAAAAAAACAGATGAATTAACCAACCTTCTCAAGAGAGTTCAGGCAGATTTTGAGAATTACAAGAAAAGAACTGAAAGAGAGAAATATGAATTTCTAAAATATGCTAATGCTGATTTTGTTGTTAAACTTCTGCCTGTTATTGATTCTTTGGAAAAGGCGCTTGATAACAAAGGAGTCAAGGCAATTTATTCTCAAATAATGGATATACTCTATAAACAAGGATTAAAAAGAATTGAATGCAAAAATAAGATGTTTGACCCTTATCTGCATGAGGCAATGATGCAGGAAATCAGCGACAAGAAAGAGGGAATGATTCTTGAGGAACTTCAATCAGGATTTATGTTTAATAGTGCTGTTATACGGCATGCAAAAGTAAAGGTTGCAAAGCATGAAAATAAATAAAAAAACTCCTCTTAGGGAGATATTCAAGGTTGGAAGGGCATGTTCTCAGTGCGGGCACTGCTGTGCAAACGGCACTGGTTTTCTTGCAGAGCATGACATCAAATATATTTCAGAATATCTTGGAATGACAAGAGAAGAACTCATTAATGAATGTCTTGAGCCAGTTACTTTGTTTAATACAACAAGATACAGGCCTGTCCTTGTTCAAAATGGGAAAATTAAAACATGCATATTTTATGATAATGGCTGTTCAATACATGATGTAAAGCCTTTGTTGTGCAGGGTAGGCAACTGCTCTGAACATGGAGAGGATTTGTCTGTGTGGTTCAGATTAAACTTTTTTGTTAATGTAAATGATGCAGAATCAATAAGACAGTGGAAAACATATCTGGATTCTGGCGGAAAAAATATTCCAGGCGGAAAGCTAAGCGAATTAGTTCCAGATACTGTTAAACTGATTAAGATATTAAATTATGAGGTGTTAAATTGAAAATAAAAAAAATAAAAAAACAGGATTTAGGGCCGTTGATTGCAATCTGGAAAGAGGTTTTTTCTGTGCATAATATATTTAATAAAAGTGAAGAAGAAATTTTAAAGTATCTGAAGAAAGCAAAAGGAAAGATTCTTGCAGCATATGAAGACGATAAAATTGTTGGGGGCTGTGCGTTGTTTGTCTGTCCTCAGACTAAAGAGCATAATCTTGCAAGAATAAAGCATATTGCTGTTGCAAAAGAATTTCAGGGAAAAGACATTGGCTCTGCATTACTGAAAAAATGCGAAAGAATCGTGAAGAAGGGCAAGGTAGAGATTCATGTTGCAGAGCATGAGAAAGATGCTGTTGAATTCTATGAGAAAAATGGCTATGCAAAAGAAGGAGAATTAAAATCACATTACAGGGAAGGAGAGATTTGCTATATTTTAGGGAAGGTGATAGGATGAATATGCCAAGAATTTCAACAGGCGCAATAATAGAAAAAGATAGCAGATTTTTACTTGGAAAAAGAAGCAAAGAGCCGTATCTGGGCGAATGGACATTTCCTGGAGGAAAGATTGAGTATAATGAAAAAGCTGAAGATGCAATAATAAGAGAAGTTAAAGAAGAAATTGGAGTTGATTTTGAACCATCTGAATTCATAGGTTATCTTGATGAAATTCCTACAGAAAAAGGACATTGTGTTTCATTGTGGTTTAAAGGAGCAATTAAAGGAGAACCTAAACCAGATAATAAAGAGATATCTGAAATAAAATGGTTTACTCTTGAAGAATTAAAGAAAGTGAAACTCGCATATCGCCAGGATTTGCTTTTTGAAAAGAGGTTTTTACAATGATGAAAATAAAAGCAATTGTTTTTGATATTGGAGGAGTTATTGTAGGTGATTTGTCGCCTTCGCTGATTCCTTATCTTTCAAAGAAACACAAAAAAGAATTTGGCTTTCTTAAAGCAAAATGGAGAAAATACGAGCATCAGTATAGAATTGGAAAGTTTGATGAAGATACTTTCTGGAGTGGATTTGTTAAAGAAACAGAAATAAATGAGAAAGCTGATGATTTAAAGAAATTTACAAGAAAATTATTTGACAAACAGATTGACGGAACCCTGGACATAGCAAGAAAACTGAAAGGAAAATATAAATTAGCTATCTTATCCAACCATACAAAAGAATGGGTTGATTATATTATAAAAAAACACAAGCTAAGAGGTCTATTCAATCCTATTGTTGTTTCTTCAGATGTTGGAAGCTCAAAGCCTGAACTGAAGATATACAATGCATTATTGAAACAGCTGAATCTGACATCAGACGAGTGCCTGTTCATAGACAATACAGAACCAAATGAAGCTTCTGCAGAGAATCTCGGATTTAATATTCTTCTTTTCAGGGATTCTGAACAATTAAAGCATGATTTAAAAAAATTAGGCGTGGAGGTTAGTTAAAATGGCTGAAAAAAAACAAATAAACATGAATATAAATGATGGAGTT